>CAYMMC010000060.1:0-10773 GCA_964391125.1 uncultured Akkermansia sp. | reverse complement strand
CCGTGCTCGGGCGGACGCCCACGCCCGGAGCCCGCCCCACCATCGGGGCGAACGTCTTCCTGCGCGAGAGCGTGCCGCCGGACTCCTTCGTCACCAACGCGGGCGAGGAGCTCGCCCTCTTCAACAAGATCACCGGCGAGGCGGTCGAGCCGATCCCCGCCCCGGCGGATTCCTGAGGGCATGGCGGCGCCGGAGGAACGTCCCGACCCCCCGCCCCGCCCCTGGGCGCATCCGCGCTCGGGCCGCGACGCGGCTCTCTGCCTCGTCGCCGCGGATCTCTGCCGAGAGCAGGGGCTCGAGGCCCTGGCCGGGGCGGTGAAGGTCTCGTGGAATCCGCGCATGCGCACGGCGGCGGGCCGGGCCCTCACGAAGGACTGGTCCATCGAGCTGAACCCCCGCCTCCAGGATCTCCCCGGCGGCCTGCGCGAGGCCGAGCTGCGCGCCACCTTCCTTCACGAGCTGGCCCATCTCGTCGCCTTCGCCCGCGCGGGGAAACGACGCATCGCGCCGCACGGGCCCGAGTGGCGCGAGGCCTGCCGAGACCTCGGCATTCCCGGCGAGGACCGCTGCCACAGCCTCGACTTCCAACCCCGCCGCTTCGAACGGAAGTACGCCTACGTCTGCCCGAATTGCGCTGCGGTGATCCAGCGGGTGCGCCGCATCCGGCGGCGGGTCGCCTGCCTGCCCTGCTGCCGACGCCACGCCGGGGGGAGCTTCGACGCCCGCTTCCAGCTCAGGGAGGCGAAGATCGACTGAAGGTCCGGAAGGGAAGGCGGGCGGAGTCGCGCTCCAACCGTCCCTCAGGGCCGCTCCGTCGGGCTCGCGGGCCTGCCGCCGAGCTCCGCCAGCGCCTTCAGGGCCGTCTCGCCCAACGCGCGGTCGAACACCGCGACGCCGCCGATCCATCCGGTGAAGCCGACGCTGCGGGAGCTGTGGATGACGCGCCCGATGGTGAAGGGGCCGCCGCTGCCGTCGCCGGGAGGCGCGTAGAGATCGTGGGGATACCACCAGGGGTTGAGCCGCAGGGCGACGAGCTCTCGGGTCGTTGTGTCGCCTCGCTTGGTCAGCTTGACCTTCGTGTAGCGGTATTCCCGCAGCTCGACGCGCTCCTCCGCCGTGTCGGCGAGGACCTCGACGGAGAGCGGCTCGTCCTCGGGCGGATTGTAGAACTGGTCCGCGGGGAAGTCGGGGTCCTCGCCCTCCTGCAAGCCGGGTTCGCGCCGGTAGTGCCCCTGCATGTAGGCGTTGTGGGCGAAGGAAAGAAGCCCGTCGCCCTTCGGATGCTCGAGCCAGCGGTCGCCCGCCTCCCCGTCGAGCCAGCCGGTCAGCTCGTTCCGCTCGTGGTCGAAGGTCATCGCGAAGCAACGCCACGCGCCGTCGAGGACCCCGGCGGGCGAGTCGGCGGGGACCTTCGGCGAGATCCCCGCGGAGTTGCATTTGTGGAGGGCGTAGCGGTTGAGGAAGGAGCTGGCGCCGTTTTCGGAGACGTGGCCGCAGGCCGAGCCCTCCTTGTTGAGCCCGGCGAAGAGTCCATACTGGCGCTGCCCGCGCTCGACCCTCCGGATCGTGGCGGTCGACCGCTGCTTCAGGTCGGTGCCCTCGTGCCAGATCCCGGCGAGCGCGTGGTTGCCGCTCTCGCGGATCGCCCAGACCACCAGAGTCACGGATTTGCCCGCGCCCTTGATGTCGAGCGGCGAATCGTGGAGGCGCGACCGCGGCACCTGGAGCAGCGGGCGGAAGGTCGGATCCTCCTCGGCGCGGATGCGGATGGCTTCGCCGAAGGGGCCGCGCCCGAGCAGCGGAAAGTCGCCGTAGTCCGCCTCGCGGCCTTCGCCCCAGAACTCCCTCACGTAGTTCCCCGCATCGAGGGCGTACTCGTTCGCCGCGCCGGCGGGGACATGGGCGAGGAAGCGCCTTTCCCCCTCCGCCTCGCGCTTCACGAAGTCCCACAGGGCGACGAAGCCCGGCATCTTCGCGACGGTCTCGACGCGCTCGGCGAGGACGTCGGCACGGGCGGGAGGCGCAGGGAGGAGCGCGGCGGCGAGACAAAGGCGGACGATCGCGGGCGACATGGCCCAAGATCGGCTCGGCGGCCCCGAACGCAAGGCGCTTCCCCGGCGGACGCCTCGATCCCGCCATATCCGACCCGACCGGAATCGGTTAGGGAGTTCCATGAACAAGATCGTTCCGTCGCTGCTCGCTCTGGTCTGCCCGCTCCTCGCCATCGCCGAGGGCGGATCGCCCCTGCCCGAATCCCTGAAGCCCCTGTTCGCCCCGCCGGCCGAGTTCGCCGGCGACCCCGGCGAGTTCCGCTCCCCCCTGCGCTTCGAGGACGGTTCGAAAGTCGAGACCGCCGAGGACTGGGCGAAGCGGCGCGCCGAGATCCTCTCGGTCTGGAACGAGCGGATGGGGGCCTGGCCGCCCTTGATCACCGAACCGACCGTGGAGACGCTCGAGTCGACCGAGCTGGAGGAGGGGCTCGTCCGCCACCGCGTCCGCTTCCTCTGGACGCCGCAGGAGAAGACGACCGGCTATCTCTTCGTCCCCGGCAAGGCGGCGCAAGGCCCCCGCCCCGCCGTCCTGACGGTCTTCTACGAGCCCGAAACCGCCGCCGGCATCGACGGCAAGCCCCACCGCGACTTCGCCTACCAGCTCGCGAGGCGCGGCTTCGTGACGCTTTCCATCGGCACGGCCGAGGCGAGCCAGGCGAAGGAGTACTCCCTCTACTGGCCCTCGATCGAGAAGGCCGAGGTGCAGCCGCTCTCCATGCTCGGCTACGCCGCCGCGAACGCCTGGCACGTCCTCGCCTCCCGGCCCGAGGTCGATCCCGAGCGCATCGGCGTCACGGGGCATTCCTTCGGGGGGAAGTGGTCGATGTTCGCCTCCTGCCTCTTCGACCGGTTCGCCTGCGCGGCCTGGTCCGACCCCGGCATCGTCTTCGACACCCGTCCCAGCGTGAACTACTGGGAGCCCTGGTACCTCGGCTACCATCCCAAGCCCTGGCGCAAGCGGGGCGTGCCGACGGAGGAGAATCCGGCCCGGGGGCTCTACCCCGAGCTCCTCGAGGAGGGCCGCGACCTCCACGAGTTGCACGCCCTCATGGCCCCGCGCCCCTTCCTCGTCTCCGCCGGCAGCGAGGACCCCGTGCATCGCTGGCGGGCGCTGAACCACAGCATCGAGGTGAACCGCCTCCTCGGCTTCGAGGATCGCGTCGCCATGCACAACCGCCCCGAGCACGCGCCGAACCCGGAATCCAACGAGATCATCTACGACTTCTTCGAGCACTTCCTGAAACCGTGAACTCCCCGGAGCCCGGCTTCGGGCGGGTGTCGGTTCGCCGGGGGCGCGGAGGGAGGCGTCGATTTCCAATGGGGCGCCGATCTCAATCCCTCACATACATCCTCAGCTCGAAGTCCTCGTCGCGGTGGATCACCTCGGCCAAGGAGAACCCGTCCTCGAAGGCCGGCAGGGTGGTGTCCCCCTCGTAGGGATGGAAGACGTAGCTCAGCAGCACCTCGTCGCAGAGGGGCATCAGCTCGAGGTAGATCTGGGCCCCTCCGATGACGGAGACCTCCGCCTCCCCGGCGAGGAGATCCACCGCCTCCGCGACGCTGCGCACCCGCTCGAATCCCTCCGGCGGCGTCTCGCCGCGCCGCGAGACGACCACGTTCCGCCGTCCCGGCAGGGGCCGCCCCAGGGACTCCATCGTCCGCCGCCCCATCACGACGGGATGCCCCACCGTCAAGCGCTTGAACCACTTCAAATCGGCGGGGATCCGCCAGGGGAGCCCTCCGTCCTTGCCGATGACCCGGTTCGAGGCCATCGCCACCACTGCCTTCCATTTCGTTCCGCTCATGCAACTCGCCGGCGAATCTCAGCGCGGCCAGGAAGTCCTGTCCATCGTTCGCCAATCCGCAGGCAGGGTCTCATTGTCGACTGGGCCGGCGGGAGAAAGCCTCCAGGAGGCTCCCTTCGCGCCGATGCGGTGCATAGGCAAGGCATTGCGGAGGCTTGCGACGCGTTCCAAAAGGCGGGCGGGCGCTTGAATCCTTCCCGGGAGGGCTTCGTCCTCAGTCCTGTGGAGCGGGGGCGGCGGGTGCGCCCGCCGGCGCCGTAGCCGGGGCTTCCGGAGCGGCTTCGGGGGCGGGAGCCGACGCCTCCGGCGCGGGCTTGCCTTCGGCGGGCGCCTCCTTCGCCCCGGCTTCAGGTGCCGGAGCCGGAGCGGCTGCGTCCTTCTTCTCCGGCGAGGGAGTTTCCGCCGGCGCCGGCTTCTCCGGCGCGGGGGGCGCCTCCTCCGCTTCGGGGGCGGGCTTGGGTTCGGCGGGTGCGGGCTTCGCCTCGGACTGGGGCGCGGGGGCAGGCAGGCCGGGCAGGGAAACGCCGGGGGCGACTTCCTCCCCTTCGGTCTCCTCCTCCTTCTTCTCCTCCAGCAACTCGGAGCGCTTCTTCAGAATGGAGTCGACGATGTAGCTCCGCACCTTGAAGACGTGGCCTTCGAGCTTCTTCTCCTGCTCGAGCTTCTTCGTCAGCGATTCGACGCGCTCGGCGAACTCCTTGTCGAGGCGCTCCTTCTCCTCGTCGCTCTCCTCCTCGCCGGGCTTGCGCTCCGTCGGCAGCTCGGCGGAAACCTCGACGGTCAAGGGCAGCTCGTTGAGGTCGTTCTTCTCGCCGACGGAGATCTCGTAGCGGAAGCCGTCGAAGGTGGCGATCTTGAACGTGGCTTGGTCGGTCTTCTGCAGGCCCTTTTCCTCGCCGACGAAGACGTCCTCGATCTGCGGGTTGGAGAAGGCGGACTTCATGCTCGCGACCTTGTTGGAATCGAGCTTCTCCTCCGCTGCGGCGGCGGCGAGGACGAAGTCGCCGGATTCCTCGGAGCGCTCCAGCTTCCAGCCGTCGCCCTTCTCGGCGGTGGCGATCTCGATGGACTGGATCTTCTCGACGCGGAAGAAGGCCTTGTCGATCCACTCGGGCGCCTCGGTCTTCACGTCGGAGAAGGTTTCGCCGACGAGATAGACCGAGTTGGCGTCGCCGCGCTTCACGTAGCGGCCCGCGTCGGTTTTGGCCATGCCGCCTCCGAAGGGGTCCGGACGGCCCTCGGAGCGCTCGTAGACCTTGCCGAGCCAGAGGGAGGCGAGGTCCTTGCCCTCCTTGTCCTGGAAGGTCAGGAGGGTGGCCGCCTCGTCGGCGGAGACCTCGGACGCCGCCGGATCGAGCAGCCAGAGGCGGCCGTACTGGGTGCGCCCGATGGTGATGGGCTGGACGATGTTCAGATCCCAGATCTTGCGGAGCAAGCCGACGACGGGCTCGGAGTCGGCGGGGTAGCCCTCCCGCTCGGCGACCTCCCAGCTATCCGCGCCCTTGGAGAGGGTGACGGAGGTCTCCTTCTCCTGGATCACGACTTTGGCGATCTCGTTGATCGGGAAGTCGTCGAAGACCTTCTTCTTGTTCGTCGAGGAGCCGACTTCGGAGACGGAGCCCCCGGAGCCTGAGAAGTGGAGGATCGCCGCGACGGCGCCGAGGGCGGCGAGGGCGACGAGCAGTCGGACCAGTGTTTTCGTTCCCATGGTTCTTTCGATGTCAGGATGAGTTGGGCGGGTTCGTCGGGCGGCTCAGCGCGCCGCGATCTGGCGGCGGCGGTAGATCGCGAGGGCGATGCCGAAGACGATGACGGCCACCGGCATCAGCAGCGTGTTGCCGAACTTGTAGGTGGCCAGCTTGCGGCGGAATTCGCGGGTCACTTCCTTCTGCAGCTCGCGCTCGCCCCGGCGGAACTCGATCTCGTCCTGCTGGAGCTGCTTCAACCGCTGCTGGACCTCGGGCGAGAGGAGGGCCTGGTCGATGTTCTCGGGCGTCTGCTGGATCAGCTCGTTCAGCTCGCGCTCGGCCTCCTTGGCCTTCTCGCTGAACTCGGCGACCTTGGCGGCGTACTTCTGCTGCGCCTCGCGGTACCACTCGTTCTGCTTGGTGAAGGGCCGGCTCACGCCGGTGCGGCTGCGCACCTTGATGAGGTCGGGGTCGCCGGACATCTGCTCGACCGCGTTCTGCACGAGGGTGAGGTTTTCGTTCAGCATTTCGGGGATGGAGATGTTCAGACCGGGGATCTGGTTGCGGCGAACGACGTTGGCGTCGTAGATGAAGTCGACGTCGGCGACGAGCAGGACGCGCCCGGGCGCGGTCGCCTTCTTCAGGGAGGTGTCCTCCTCCTTGGCGTCTTCCGCCTCCTCCTTCTCTTTCTTCTCCTCGGAGGCGTCCCCGTCGGTCGCCTCTCCTTCCTCCCCGGCTGCGTCCTTCTTCGTCGGATCGCCCTCGGGGAAGGCGGTGGGGAACTCGCCCGACAGGCGCACCACGAAGGCGCGGCGCTGGCCGTGGGGCTGGAACTTCTCGCGGATGCGGTCGCCCCCGCCCTCCGCCGTGGGATCGGCGTCGAAGGAGCCGATGAGCTCGTTGTTCACCGAGGAGAGGACGAGGCTGTCGGCGACGACGCCGGCGGGCGGCGAGACCTCGAAGGCCCCCGGGGTGAGGAGGTTCAGCCGGTTCAGCATGCTCGTCATCGGATCGGCGAGACCGGGGTCCGTCGCGTCGGAGCCGAGCGCCTTGCGGTCGAGGGTGAGGAAGGTCGGCGAGAAGTTGCCGCGGCGGATGATCTCCGAACCGAAGTCGAGGTCGGCGAGGACCCGGTTCATGTCGTACTTCACCCCCCAGGCCTTGAAGAGCTTGTCGAGGTCGGAGGAGGGGCCGGGGCCCCCCTGCGGCGGCATCCCGGGCATCTGCGGCTGCCCGCCGGCCATGGCGCGGGCGTAGAAGAAGTTCGGATCGACGAAGGCGATCACGTTGCCGCCCTTCAGCAGGTACTGGTCGATGGCGAACTGCCCCTCGTCGGCGATGTCGAAGGGATGGACGACGACGAGGGTGGTGGTGCCCTCGGGGATCTCCGTCGCCGTGGGCGGGATCGTCTCGAGCTCGTAGTCGCGGCCCAGCAGCTCGTAGAACATCCAGGGCTGCTGCGGCGGGGCCTGGAAGGTCCCCCCGAAGCCGCCGGCCACGGGCATGCCCGTCATCACCGCGATCCTCTTCTTCTTGCCGCCGTGGACGCTGGAGATGGCGCGGGCGAGATCGTATTCCAGCATGGTCTCGGGCTTGGCCGGGACGAAGGGGATCGCCTCGACCGCGTCGAGGCACTGGACCGCGATGCCGAAGTAGATCTCGTTGTTCGTCTCGCCGGAGACGCCGGCCTGGAGCCCGTCGATGACGGCGGAGTCCTCGGCGTCGGTGTTCGGCTCGGGATTGAGCTTCTTGACCGTCAGCATCTTCACCTTCTTCGTCACGAACTCGCCCTTCTCGTCCGTCACCTCGATCTCCTTGGCGGGCGCCTTGCGGGCGAACTCCGCGAGGAGGTCGGAGACGCGGCGGGCGCGGGCGCGCTCGCTCGGGCTCATCGTCTTCGAGTCGTCGGTGACGTAGAAGCGCAGCTCCACCGGCGTCTCCAGCCGGGAGAGGATGTTCGAGGTGCCTTCGGACAGGGTGTAGACATCGTATTCGGTGAGGTCGGCGCGGAAGCTCAGCTTGCCCGCGACGAAGTTGATCAGCAGGACGATGGCGAAGACGGCGGCGAGGCCCAGGAGGGCGACGGTGCGACGGCTCGGCTTCTTGGGGGAGGTCTCTTTCGATTCGCTCATGGGATGGATCGACAAGGGTTGGGGAAAGGGGGTGCGGCTCAGGCCCGCTTCAGGCGGATCGCGACCGAGGTCGCGAAGAGGCAGAAGGCGATGAAGGTGACGAAGAAGACGATGTCGCGCAGCCCGAGGACGCCCTTGGCCAGCTCGGTGAAGTGCGGCATCACTCCGACGGAGTTGATCAGCTTCAGGAACGGCCAGGCCACGAGCCAGCCGCCCTTCAGGTTCATCAGCATCTCGCTGAGGTGCGGCAGCCCGCCGAGCCAGAGGACGAGGCAGATCGCCACCGAGACGAGCAGGGCGACGAGCTGGCTGCGGGTGATCGCCGAGATCACCGAGGTCACCGCGAGGAAGCAGAGGGCGACGAAGTAGGTCGCGACGAAGCCCGCCATGACCACCCCGTTGTCGGGCTCGCCGAGGAAGTTGATCGTCCAGACGATGGGGAAGGAGAGCACCAGCATGGCGAAGAGCACCACCGCCGCGGCGAGGTACTTCCCGAGGATGGCGTGCCAGGGGGCCAGGGGCATCGTCAGCATCAGCTCCAGGGTGCCGAGGCGCTGCTCCTCCGACCAGAGGCGCATCCCCACCGCCGGAGCGATGAGGATGAGGTACCAGGGCAGGTATTGGAAATAGGGGAGGAAGAGGTCCGCCTCGCCGCCCTCGAGCACGCCGGTGAAGAAGAAGGAGAGCGCGTTCGAGATGCCGAGGAAGACGACGAAGAGCACGTAGGCGATGGGCGAGGTGAAGTAGCTCTTCAGCTCGCGCTTGAAGATCGTCCGGACCTCGCGGGGCAGGGCGAAGAGGAGCAGCGCGACGAAGACTGCGGCGACGATCGTCGTCGGGATCGCGAATTCGAGAATCAGGGTGATGAGGGCGTCCATGGGTTCTGGATGGCTACGGGGGTTCCGGGATCGCTCACTTGTCGGCGTCCGTCTTCGTGATTTCGCGGAAGAGCAGGTCGAGGCGGCCCTCCTCGACCCTCAGCTCGTGGAGGGTCAGGTTCTTGTCCTTGCAAAGGCCGGAGACCGCGGCGCCGAGGCCCCCGCCCTTGCCCTTGGCGGGCCGGATGCGGGCGACAATGCCCTCGTCGTCGGAGGAGACCGACTCGACCGAGGCGGCTTCGGGGAGCTTCTCGAGTTCCGCGCGGATGGCGGCGCCCGCCAGCCCCGTCGCCCGGAGGACGACCGTGCCGGCGTTGGTCGCCTTCGCCTTCAGCTCCTCGGGGGTGCCGTCGGCGATGACGCGGCCGCGGTCGATGATGATGGCGCGGGTGCAGGAGGCCTCGACCTCCTCGAGGATGTGGGTGGAGAAGAGGATCGCCTTGGTCTCGCCCATGCGGCGGATGAGCTGGCGGATCTCGTGCTTCTGGTTCGGGTCGAGGCCGTCGGTCGGCTCGTCGAGGATGAGGACCTCGGGATCGTGGATGATCGACTGGGCGAAGCAGGTGCGGTGGCGGTAGCCCTTCGAGAGGGTATCGACGCTCTGGTGCCGGACCGGCTCGAGGAAGGTGGTCTCGATCGCCTTGTCGACGGCGGCGGCGATCTGCCCCGCCGGGACGCGGCGCATCTCCGCGGCGAAGCGGAGGAAGCCCTCGACCGTCATGTCCGAATAGAGAGGCGCCGCCTCGGGCAGGTAGCCGATCTTGGCCTTGGCCTCGATCTCGTTCTCCTCGATGTCGGCCCCGCCGATGCGGACGCGCCCCCGGGTGGGCGGGAGGAAGCCCGTGACCATGCGCATCGTGGTGGACTTGCCGGCGCCGTTGGGCCCGAGGAATCCGAGGACTTCGCCCTTCCTGACGGTGAAGGAGACGCCGTCGACCGCCACCTTGGAACCGAAGTGTTTATGGAGATTTTCGACTTCTATCATGGTTGGGAACCCATTGGATTCGGGTTGGAAAGCGTTTCCGCCCTTTCGCTTTGTCTGGAAAAACGCGAAAAAAATCGCGGCGGCCTCGACGCATCGGAAGGGCCGGCGAACCGGAGCGGGCGCTTGCTGTATGTGCGCCCCGCGCCGCGAATCGCAAGGGAAAAATGGGGCGGGTTCAGGCGGGCGCAGACCTGTCCGATCTGACCGGGCTCGCCTGGACCGGGGGCGGGGCCGAAGCGCCGCAGCGGCGGAACGCCGCGCCGGATCCGGGATCCGTCCTCCGGCGATCACGCTTCCTCGGCCTTCTGCAGCTCGACGAAGGTGGCGATGTCGTCGCGGTCGCCGAGGCCGGCGGCTTGCTTCTCCTCCTCCAGGCCGGCGGTGGCCTCGTCGCGCAATCCGCGCTTGAGGATGAAGGTGTTCCAGATGTGGATCTGCTCCTCGTTGGGATGGACGCCGGCCTCGAAGGCCCAGGCGAGGGCCTCCTCGTCGCTGGCCCCGGCCTCGACGCGGGGGCGCAGCTCCGCGTAGGAGATGCCGAGGAAGCGGCAGCAGCGGGCGTCCCACCAGGAGAAGTCGCCCTCGCCGAGCAGGTAGCCCTCGGGCAGGGCGCCCGATTGGGCGAGGCGGATCTTGTCGAGCATGCGCCCGAAGTGGACGAGGCCGCCGACCTTCTCGTCGGCGGCGCGGAGACCTGGGATTTTCATGACGATGGAATAGAGCGCGGGCGGCGGGCCTTTGCAAGGCCGTCGCCCGCCCCGCGCCGGGATCAGACGTCGTCCCGCGAGTCCCCGGCGACATGGCCGCGGAGCTTCGCCTCGATGAAGGCGTCGATCTCGCCGTCCATCACCGCGTCGACGTTGCTGGTCTCGCAGCCGGTGCGGTGGTCCTTGACCATCTGATAGGGTTGGAAGACGTAGGAGCGGATCTGGCTGCCGAAGCCGATTTCGCCCTTCTCGCCGTAGACCCGCTCCATTTCGGAACGCTTCTTGTCCTCCTCGATCTGGAGCAGCTTGGCCTTGAGGATCTTCAGGGCGAGGTCCCGGTTCTTGTGCTGGCTGCGCTCGATGGTGCAGCGAACCATGACGCCGGTGGGGAGGTGGCGCATCAGCACGCCGGTCTCGACCTTGTTCACGTTCTGCCCGCCCTTGCCGCCGGAGCGCATCGTGGTGATCTCGAGATCCTTCTCGTCGACCTCCAGCTCCGGCTCCTCCTCCAGCTCGGGGGTGACGTC
>CAYMMC010000059.1:0-10828 GCA_964391125.1 uncultured Akkermansia sp. | reverse complement strand
CGTGGCCGACGAGGGCGTAGGCCTCGGTGCCGGCGCCCGCGAGCACGTCGAGCCGCCCGGTTTGCGACACCACTGAGATGTCGCCGCCGAGGGTCATGCTCACATTGTTTTCCAGGCCACCGTTGCCGATCTGGGCGAAGGTGTAGGTCGCGCTGCCGCCCTGCAGAGTGATGTCGCCATGAGCGGCCACTCCGACGTGGCCGGACATGGTGCTGGCGTTGCCCGCCGTGTTGCCGGAAACGAATCCACCGTGTCCGATCTGGACCCAGGACTCCGCGGCGGTGCCGCCGGTCAGGCCCACCGAGCCTTTCCCCGCCGCCACGGGGGCGAACTGGATCGCATCGGAGATGCCGTCGCGGTCGAAGTCGCCGAGGTCGTCGAAGACGCCGGTGCCGAGGACGGCGTCGAGGGCGCCGCTGCCCGCGCTGACGAGCACGTTGCCGCTGTGGTTGCCGTCGGCGTCGTAGCCGCCGTGGCCGACTTGAACGTAGTTGCGGGAGGCCTGCCCCTGGGCGGTGAGCTCGACGTCGCCGCCCGCGCGCAGAATGACGTCGCCGCTGTTGCCACCTCGGGTGCTGCGTCCGCCGTGGCCGAACTGGGCGAGGTTTTCGGCGGAGAAGCCCCCGCGCGCCACGATGTCCCCGCCCAGAGCGACGACGCGGACGTTTCCGCTGTGGCCCACGGCGGTGTCGCCGTCCGGATTGTCCCCGTCGTAGCCACCGTGCCCGATCAGGGCGTGGGCGCGCTCGGCGCGGACGTGCTCGAGGTTGACGACCACGTTGGCCGCCCCGCCTTCCGCGCCGGGATTGACCCGCCGGGTGAACAGGATCTGGTTGCCGGCGTAGTTCACCGATCCCACCTCGTCGCCGTCGAGGAGCTGGTCGCCGCCGACCAGTCCGGTGAAGTCGCCCGCCACCCGCAGCGTGCCGGTCCCGTCGTCCGCCACGGTGCCGATGCGCGTGCCGTTGTCGTCGTAGATCTCGAGCCAGACGGAGCCGGAAATCACGCCGTTGACCGCCCGGAAGTTGGCGAGCCCGGCGGCGTTGCCTCCGCTGACGGCTTGCAGCAGCCCGGCGCGGTCGAGGTTCTGGTTCAGCTCGCCGGCGCTGGTGGTGACGACGTGATAGTAGCGCGAGACGAGACCTTCCCCGAGAACCTGCGTGCGGGAGAACTGACTGGCGAGGACGGAGACGTTGCCCCCGGCGAAGACCTGGACGTCGCCGCTATGGTCGCCGCGTCCATTGGTCCCGCCGTTGCCGATCTGCGCGACGGTGTCCGTTCCGTTGCCCGCGTGGACCTCGACGTTTCCGGCGGCCATCACCGAGGTGAGGTCACCTGCCCGCCCTTGATTGCCGGACGAGCTGCGCCCCCCGTGTCCGATCTGGGCGAATTGCTGGCTGTCGTCGTTGTCCGGCAGGGCCCGCCCCCCCCAGACCCGGACGTGGCTGTCGGCGGCACCGGTCTGGACGGCGGCGTCGTTGAATCCGGCGTGAACGGTGATGTCCCCCCAATGATTGCCGTTCGAGGCGTACCCGCCGTGGCCGATGAAGGCGTAGTGGAAGCGCCCTCCGGCAAAGGCGTCCATGCGGGTGATCCGCCCGTTGAGGAGCCCGTCGTAGACCCCCGCGACCGGGGCGGCGCTGGGCAGGAAGCTGCGGAGGTGGTCGCCGGCGAGCACGTTGACGCTGCCCTCCCGGCTGATCACGGCGATGGCGCCGTTGTGGCCGATGCCGTTGCCGTAGCCGATCACTCCATCGAGGGAGACGTCGACGTCGTAGCCGCCATGGCCGATCTGCGCGTAGAGGTTGCCGTCGTCGTTGGATTGCGCCACGGTGGCTCCGCCCCGGTTGAGCACTCCCGCGACGACGTTCACGTCGCCGACGACGTCGACGGTGATGTCCCCCCAATGGCCCTCCATGCCTGCGACGCCCACGTTCGAACCGGAGCGGGCCGAACTGCCGCCATGGCCGATCAGGGCATAGGCGTTGTTGCGCGAGCCCGCCTGAAGGTGCAACCCGATACCGTCGTATCCCGTCGTGGTCGCGGTGGTGGCGTAGATGGAAATGTCTCCATCGTGAGTGCCCCGGGCGGTTTGTCCTCCATGCCCGATCTGGACGTAGGCGTTGGCGGCGTCGTAGTATTCGCCCGCTCCGCCGAGGAGGATGACCCCCCCGCCAATGCGCCGGCTCGCCGAACCCACCGTGATGTCGCCGCTGTTGCGGCCCTCGGTGATGTAGCCGCCGTGGCCGAGCTGGGCGTAGCCCTGCCCGCCGACGCCGCCGCGGAAGACGACGTCGCTCCCGGCGTACACCTCGATGTTGCCGATGCCTCCGGGGCTGGTGGCGCCCGCCGTCCCGCCATCGGGGTTGTCGGCGTTGTAGCCGCCGTGGCCGAGTTGGGCGTAGGAAGCGCCGATCTCCAGGGACTCGTAGGAGACGGTCGCGAGCAGCGCCGCCGCCGGAGAGGCCGCGTTGTTGGGGTTGACGTCCTGGAAGAAGGCGATCCGCCCGTTCACCGTCGCGAGCGAGTCGGAGGGGGAAGTCGGAGTGTTCGCGGCCGGATTGGTGTAGACGATCGATCCCACGACCTGCCCGAGGCTCACGCCGACCGAGGCGGCGTCGCCGCCGATGACGACGAGGTTGCCCTGCCCGTCGTCGCCGAGGGTCGGTCCGTTCGGAATGGTGATGACCATCGTGCCGGGCACCACATGGCTGCCTTCCAGATCGTAGTACCGGTTGCCGGTCTGGGTGCCGAACTCGGTGGCGCGGGTCAGGCCGTAGTTCTTCTCCTCGTCCGTGACGACGTAGCGTCCCTGCACGGCGGAGAACGCGATCCCGCCGCCCGCATCGACCAGGATATTGCCCTGGTGGTCGCCGCGGGAGCTCAATCCCCCGTTGCCCAGTTGCGCCCAGCTCGCTTGGCTGTTCCCGGCGGTGAAGACGATGTCGCCCCCTGCCGTCGCCGAGATCAGGTCGCCGGCCCGCCCGAGATTGCCGCGGGCGACGTAGCCGCCGTGGCCGAACTGGGCGTAGTTGATGCGGTCCCCGTCGTTGTCCTCGGAGGAGCCTCCGAGGAAGACGATGTCGGTGGCGGCGTTCGCGACGATGCTGCCGTGATGCTCGCCCCGGGCCTCGTAGCCGCCATGGCCGAGCTGGGCCCAGTGCATGCGGCCTTCGCCCCAGCCTCGGCTGGCTTCGTCGGCGCGGTTGGCGTCGCCCGCCCCGAAGAAGATGCGCCCCCCGCGGCTGGTCACGAAAATGTCGCCGCTGTGCCCGATTCCGGTGCCGAAGAGGTCGATGCTGGTGGCGTGGTGGGCGTCCGCCTCGTAGCCGCCGTGGCCGAGCTGCGCGTAGTTGCGGCTGTTCTCGTCGGAGTTGACGAACTCGCCGGTACCCGCCACGAAGGTGATGTCGCCGACGACGTCGACGGTGATGTGGCCGCTGTTGCCCTTGCTGATCGCCTGGCTGGGATCGCCGGGGTCGCGCGTGGCGGACTTCGCCTCGTTGCCGCCGTGGCCGATCTGGGCGTAGCCGTCGGGACGGATGCCGGCCCGCACGTCGAGGCCGCGTCCCTGGGCGTCGGCGCCGCCGTAGATGAAGATGTTGCCGCTGTGGTTGCCGCGGGCGTAGTAGCCGCCGTGGCCGACCTGGGCGTAGTTCTGATCGGAATCGCCGGCGTGGACCAGGACCGATCCGCTCCCGCCGTCCACGGTGATGTCGCCGACGGAGTCGCCCTCGGTGCTGCGTCCGCCGTGACCCACCTGGACGTAGGCGCTGGGGGCGATGTTGCCAGCGATGCCGCCGACCGGTCCGCCGGAGAGGCTCACTCCGTTCGCTCCCTCCACCACGATGTCTCCGGTGATGGTGCGGCGGTATTCGATGCCGAGATTGTGGAGCAGCTCGGGATTCGCCCCCGTCCCGGTGTTGGCGGCGACGCCGAAGGGCACGGTGTACTCGGTGCGCCGAAGGAAGGCGGGATTGTACCAGTATTGCAGGTGGTTGCCGCGGATCTCCGTGCCGGAGAGGCCCCGGATGTCGCCGTTGGTCACCCCGTTGCCATCGAAACCGGAGAGTTGCGTGCCCGCGCCGGAGAGGTAGCTGGCGTCGTAGCCGCCGTGGCCGACCTGGGCGTAGCTCTGGTTGTCCGTCCCGGCCCTCACGGTCACGGTCTCTCCGGCTCCCAGCGCCTTGACCTCGATGTTCCCGCTCATCGAGCCGCCGGTCCAGGAGCCGCCGTGGCCGATCTGCGCATAGCTGTTGTAGGCGCCGTTGTCGAGAGAGACCTGCCCGGCCACGAGGTCGACCCCGCCGCCTTGCGCGACGACGGACACGTTGCCGCTGTGGTCGCCGCCGGTGAAGAGCCCCCCGTGGCCCACCTGGGTGAAGGACTGGAAACCTCGCTGGTTGGTCTCGGAAGGCCCGCTCAGAGCGACATCGCCGACGAAGCTGCGCACGCTGATGTCCCCGCTGTTGCCCATGATGGGATCGCCGTTCCCATCCACCGGCGCGCCCGGCGCGTTGATGTGGAACCATTGTCCCCGGTTCGGCGGCACGATGACGACCATGGGGGTGGACGGGTCGTTGTCGTGGTCGATGAAGCGGACGGTGGCGGGATCGACGTAGGTCTGGAAGAAGGTGGTCAGCGGCATCAGGCTGCCCTGTCCGTAGAGCGGCACGCCGTCCGGCCCCAGGGGGGCGGGCGCGAAATTCTCGGTGGTGCCGGGCTGGGGCACGTTCGTCAGGCTCGTCACGTAGGCGTAGTAGGGATTCGCGCTGGCGAGTTCGTTGAAGACGTTGCCGTTGAGGAGCCGGTCGAAGACGGCGCCGTGCCCGCTCGCCACCGGGGTGCTGTTGCTGGTCTCCAGAGTGCGCGGCAGCCAGGGGTCGTAGTCGGCGTTCAGCCCGCCGTGGCCGATCAGACGGTAGCTGTAGCTGCCGTTGCGGTTGTCGTTGACGTTGGTGGTCTCGTAGGCTCGCAGGGCGATCCCGGCGGCGGCGGCGACGGCGATGCCGCCCGAATGGTTGCCGAAGGCCTCGAAGCCTCCGTGGCCGATCTGCGCGTAGCTGTACTGCTGGGCGCCGGACTCGAAGGTGATGGTGGCGGAGGCGTTCTGGACCGAGACGATCTCGCCCGCGCCGTTGAAGCTCAGGCCGCCCGCCTCGACGGCGATGTCGCCGTTGTGTCCGTCGCCGTTGCCCGAGAGCGGATCGGCCGCGTTGCGGAATCCGCCGTGGCCGATCTGGGCATACCCCACCCCGCCGATGTTGAGGCCGGGATCGCTGAAGCCGGTGAAGGCGATGCTGCCGATGGACCTGACGCTGATGTTCCCGCTGTGGGTCCCGGCGTAGTAGCGGTCGTTGGCGTTGTCCCGCCGGTCGTCGGGCGGCGACTGGTTCTGAACGCCGGCGGTGGCGTAGTTCTGGTCCGTGTCGCGGTCGTCGGCGCTGGTGGCGGTGATCCGCGCGATGTTGACGCGGTGGTCGTTGCGCCCGCCGTGGCCGATCTGCGCGTAGCTGGTGTTGGTGCCACCGTTGAAGGCGACGTCCCCGCCGACCTCGATGTCGATGTGGCCGGTATGCCCGCCGGAGGCGTAGCTGCCGCCGTGGCCGATCATGGCGTAGCGGTGGGAGCCGACGGTGGCGTTGTTGGCGTCGTAGACGAGGTCGCCGGCGGCGCGGATGACGATGTCGCCGACCTGGTCGCCGTCGGTCAGGGCGCCGCCGTGGCCGGTCTGCGCGTAGGTGTAGTTGGCGTTGCCGGAACTGAAGCGAAGAGCCCCCCCGGTGGAGGTCACCGCGATGGCTCCGCGGCTGCCGACGCGCTGGGCGGCGGTGGGGCCGCCGATGCCGTAGCCGTCGAAGCGGTAGACGGTGCCGTCGGGTCCGGTGACGGAGGCGGCGTTGTCGCCGGGGTTGTCGTTGTCGGAATCGTAGCCGCCGTGGCCGATCATCGCGTAGCTCTGGATCCCGCCGCCGCCGCGGAAGACGATGTCGTCGCGGGAGAGCACCGCGATGGTCCCGCTGTGGTCGCCGCGGGCGATGGCGCCGCCGTGGCCGATCTGGGCGTAGGAGTTCGACGCGGTGGTGCCGCCGTTGTTCTGCCCGGCGATGAAGGAGATGCCGCCGTTCAGGGCCGAGACCGTGATGTCGCCGCTGTTGTTGCCGTAGTTGTCGTAGCCGCCGTGCCCGAGCTGGGCGGAGGTGGTGGGCTGGCTGCCGCCGCGGAAGACGATGTCCCCGGAGCGGGAGGTCACGACGATGGACCCGGTGCTGCCGAGGTCGGCGACGTTGCTGGGATTGTCGGCGTTGTAGCCGCCGTGGCCGAGCTGGGCGAAGGAGCGGTCGCCCGATCCGTGCTCGAACTCGAGGGCGAGGTTGGCGGTGCCTCCGTTGGCCCCGGGGTTCATGTCCCGGAGGAAGGTGATGTGGGTGGTGCCGGTGGCGCTGACCCCCACTCCCGAGGTGCCGTTGCCGATGTTGGCGACGACGACGCCGGCGGCGATGGTCTCCTCGACGCCGCTGCCGAAGTCGGCGGTGATCTCATCCTCGGCGACGAGGTCGTTGCCCACTTGAACGAGGCGCCCGATGAGGTTCGAGCTCTCGTCGCGGATGGTGATGCGGATGCTTCCGTCGACGACGCGGCCGATGTTGATGTTGACCCGGCCGTGGACGCCGTTCACCGGGGAGGGGGTGCCGCCGACGTGCATGTTGGCGGCCCAGTCGAGCCCCCGGGTCTGCACGGAGTCGGTGGAGGTGTTGGACTCGCCGGCCCAGGAATACTGTCCGTAGATACCTGAACCGAGCGTCGGCGTGGTCGGGACCATGCCGCCCACGAAATCGATGTCCCCCTCGGCGAACACCTCGATGTTGGCGGCGTGGTCGCCGCGGCCCTGGTAGCCGCCGTAGCCCAGCATGGCGTAGCTGTTGACGCCGCTGGCCTCGGCGGTGAAGAGGACGTCGCCGCCGGAGAGCACGGTGATGGCGTCGAGGGCGTTTCCGTCCCCGTCGCGCCGCCCGAAGTTTCCGAAGGCCTCGCGTCCGCCGTGGCCGAGCTGGGCGTAGGTGTTGGTGTCGGCCCATTGGGAGGTCGTGAAGCTGCCCCCGGCGAAATGGACCCGGGCGTTGGGATTGGTCGTGGTGCGGTCGGGCAGCATCCCCGCCCGCACCATGATGTCGCCGTAGTGGTTGCCGGAGGCACTGTAGCCGCCGTGGCCGATCTGGGCGTAGTGGAGGGTGCCGTAGTTGTCGCCGACGCTGGCCTCGTAGGCGCGGGTGGCGTCTCCGGCGAGGAACTCGACGCTGCCGCCGGAGACCACCGTGATGTCGCCGCTGAAGCCCACGGGATCGCCCTCGTCGTCGGTCCGACCGTAGACGGCGGCGCGGTTCGCGTCCACGTCGGAATTGTAGCCGCCGTGGCCGATCTGGACGTAGTTGCCGCCCCCGTTGTTGTCCCAGAGATCGCGTCCCCCCATGGTGCCGGCGACGAAGAGGATGTCGCCGGCGGCGGTCGCGGAGATGTTGCCGCTAAAACCCACCGCCTCGTCCCCGAGGCCGTAGCTGACCGTCTCGAATCCGCCGTGGCCGAGCTGGCCGTAGGTGCGGATGGCGTTGCCGCCGCGGAAGACGATGCCCCGGCCCGCCTCGGCGTGGCCGGCGGCGAAGGTCCCGGCGGCGACGGCGATGTCGCCGCTGTGGCTGCCCTGCGAAGCGTAGCCGCCGTGGCCGAGCTGGACGTAGGCCTCGTCGTTGGATCCGGAGTTGTCGCCCGCGATGCCGAGACCGTCGACCGAGGCGACGAAGCGGATGCCGCCGCTGACGTTCACCACGATGTCGCCGCTGTGGCTGTGGCGGGTGGAGCGGCCGCCGTGCCCGAGCTGGGCGTAGGTGATGTAGTCCCGTCCGGCGAGGAACTCGAGGTTGCCTCCGTCGAGCACGTTCACGGTGATGTCGCCGCCGTGGCCCACCGCCGTCTGGCCCGCGGTGTAGCTCAAGGCCGGGGCGGCGGGAGGGTTGGGGTTGATGACGTGGGGATCGCGGAGGGCCTCGCGGTACTGTCCCGCGTCCCGGCTGGAGTCGTAGCCCCCGTGGCCAAGCTGGGCGTAGCCGATGTTGGCGCTGTTGACCGAGTCGGCTCCCTGGAAGAGGACGTCGCCGCGGGCCGTCACGTCGATGTCGCCCCTGAAGCTGCCGCCCGACTCGTAGCCGCCGTGGCCGAGCCGGGCGAAGGCGCCGTTGTGGTTGGTGGTGACGTTGGGGACGAGAGCGGTCCCCTGCAGGGCGACGAACTCGATGCCGCCGCCGCTGTCGACGACGATGTCGCCCTCGATGTCGCCGAAGTTGCGGTAGCCGCCGTGCCCGACCATGGCGTAGGACTCCGTGCCCAGGATCCCCAGGGTGCCCTCGGCTTCGTTGGGGGCGTAGAAGCGGATGTCGGCGCCCGCGCCGGTGGTGCGCACGGTGATGTCGCCCTTGAAGGTGCCCAGCGTCGCCAGCATGCTGCCGAGGTAGTTGCCGTCGTTGTTGGTGAGGAAGGGGGTCAGGGGATGCAGTCCCTGATCGTCGACGTTGACCGCGCCGGTGATCGGATTGGTGTAGCCGACGAGGGGCTGGAGCTTGGCGTAGCCCGCCGGAGACACCCCCGTGGCGGTGGTGCTGCTGTTGAAGTCGAGCAGGTCGCGGAAGCTGGAGCGGCGTCCCCCGTGGCCGATCTGGACGTAGTTGGCCGGAGTGGCGCTGGTCCGGAACTGACCGGCGGCCAAGGCGGTGATGCCGGTGGCGGCTTCGACGAGGATGTCGCTCCGGGTCCGGTTGTCGCCAGCGCCGATGCCCTCGCCGTCGCCGCCGTGGTTGCCCATGCTCTCCCAGCCCCCGTGGCCGATCTGGACGAACGATCCCGTGGCCTGCCCGGCCTCCAGGCGGATCTCGCCGCCGGTGCTGCGCACGGTGATGTCGCCGTTGTGCCCGTCGCCGAACTGGCTGTCCGGATCGGGGTTGGCATGGATGCGGTAGCCGCCGTGGCCGATCATGGCCCAGTTGATGTCGGCGTTGCGGTTGCCGGCGCTGAAGGCGATGTCGCCGCCCGCGACCACCTCGATGTCGCCGCTGCGGGTGCCGGGGCGGTAGACGGTGTTTCTCGAATACATGTAGTTCGTCGAATGGCGGTAGCTGACGGTCCCCCACTGGGTGGTCCCGGTGCCGTGGTCCTCGCGGCCTCCGTGGCCGATCTGGGCGTAGGAGACGCTCCTGCCGCCCTTGAAGCGGATCTCGCCCGACGCGATGGCGGTGATCTTTCCGCTCTGCTCGCCGCTGGAATGCTGCCCGCCGTGGCCGATCTGCGCGTAGGCGTGGCTGCTGGTGGCGTTCGAACCGGTCTCCTCGATGCGGTTGGCGGTGAAGTGGATGTCCCCGGCCAGCGCCTGGACGGTGATGTCGCCCTCGTGGTCTCCGCCGCTCTCGATGCCGCCGTGGCCGATCTGTCCGAAGGTGCCTGTGGAAGTGCCGCCGGAGAATTGGATGTCCCCGCCGGTGGCGGTCACGCGGATGTCGCCGCTGAAGCCGTCGTAGAGGGGGCTGCCCATGCCGCGGACAGGATCGACGGAGTTGTCCGAGGGCCAGGCGAAAAAGCCCTCGCCGTCGGGGCCGAAGGTGCCGTCGAGAACGTAGCGGGCGTTGGCGGCGTCCCACCAGATGGGCATGTTCCAGTCGTCGCCGTAGGTCAGGGCGGAGAGGGCGGGAATGTTGTTGCGGAACTGGCGCCAGGCCTGGACGCCGCCGTGGCCGATCATCGAGTAGTTCAAATAGCCCGAGTTGTTGTCGAGGGAGCCGGCGAGGCGGTCGCCGCCGCGGAAGTCGATCCCGTTCCCGGCGGTCACGAAGATGTCGCCGGTCTTGTCGCCGTAGACGAAGAAGCCGCCGTGGCCGATCTGGGCGACGCTCTGCCGCGACTCGGTGCGGTTGTAATGGTTGTCGTCCTGGTCGCTGCTCCGGTTCAGCGCGTAGACGTGGGCGCCGTAGGGGACGCGGCTGCGGTCGCTGAGCCCGTCGCCGCCGCGGAAGCGGATGGCTCCCTCGGCGCGGACATCGATGACGCCGAAGAGGTTGCCGATGGAGGAGCGTCCGCCGTGGCCGATCTGCGCGTAGTTGCCCTTGTCGGCGGAGTCGGACCGGTAGGCCGCCCCGCCTGCGGCGAAGACGATGTCCGCGCCGGAGACCACGTCGATGCGACCGAAGTGGTTCCCCTGCACCGAAGTGCCGCCGTGGCCGATCTGCGCGAAATGGTGTCCGCCTCCGGAGCCGCCGCCGCCGGCGAAGGAGATGTCGCCCGAGGCGGTCTCCACGTGGATGTCGCCGTTGTGCCCGGTTGCGGGATTCTCGCTTGGGGCGAGAGGATCGTTGGCGTTGTTGTCGACGCCGTTGTTGGCGTGGGCGGAGACGCCGCCGTGGCCGATGTGGGCGAAGGCGTAGACGATGCTCGACATCCCGGAGTTGGATTGCGTGCCCGCCCCCAGCACGGTGGGATAACGGACGTGGCTGCGGTCGGCGTCCGAGGCGCTGGTCACGGCAGCCACGGTGCTGCCGCCGGTGCCGTAGTAGTTGAAGGCGACGTGGTGGTTGTCCACCAGTCCGCCACCGCCGCGGAAGTCGATATTGCCGTCGGCGCGCACCCCCACCAGGCCGGAGAAGGCGTGCCCGGTCGGAGTGGCCGAATCCATGCCCCCGTGGCCGATCTGGACGTAGGTCCGCTGGTCGTTCCCGGCGATGGCGACGATGGAGCCGCCGGAACCGTTGAACGCGCCCGCCGCGTCCACGCCGGCGCGCACGTCGATGTC
>CAYMMC010000058.1:6142-10861 GCA_964391125.1 uncultured Akkermansia sp. | reverse complement strand
CCCTTTCCCCACCGCGGACCGGACGAGGGATACCTCATGGGGGTCCGCAACATCCGCCCCGTCAACGGCGGGGGCGACTGGATCTGTGAAAAGCCCGACCACTGGATCTTCGAGGGCACGGGGATGAAGGCGGGCGACTCCATCCCCGGCCTGATCGGCTGGGAATACCACGGCGATCCTCCCTCCGACATCCCCGGGCTGGAAGTGCTGGCCAAAGGGACGGCGCTGCAGAACGGAACCAATCCATCGGAGTGGAGCGCCGTGATCTATCCGGGGCCGAAGGACAACTTCGTCTTCAACGCCTCGACCATCTTCTGGTGCCAGGGGCTCAGCTCGCCCCCCGGCCACATGCTGCCCTGGTCGCACTGGTCCCGCCCGCACGGGCCCGACGCGAGGGTGCAGCGCATCACGAAGAACCTGCTCGACCGCGCCATCGGCGCCTGACGGGGGCGGGCGCTAATCGGAAGGCGAAGCCTCGGTCTCCTCGCGCTTTTCCTTCAGCAGGGCGATCATCTCGCGCATGGCCGGGGTGATCGCCCGGGTGCGGCGGCGGACGATGCCGAGGGGGCGCCAGACCAGCTTCCCGTCGATGGGGATGCGGGCCAGCGTGCCCGCCGCCACTTCCGACTGCACGCTGGCGCCCGGAACGATGGAGATCGCGTTCTCGATGAGGACGCCGCGCTTCACCGTCTCGATGTTGTCGAACTCGACTACCTCCTTCATCGTCACTCCGGCCTGGGAGAGCATCGCGTCGATGGCCTTGCGGGTGGGCAGGTCGGGCTCGAAGGAGATGAAGCGCTGGCCGTCGATGGCCTTCAGGTCGATGCGGCGGCGCTTCGCCAAGGGGTGGCCGGGGGGGCAGATCACGACGAGGCGGTCGCGCCAGGCGGGTTCGATCTCCACGCCCTTGCGCTCCTGCGGGTAGGCGACGAGACCGAGATCGGCGAGGTTCTCGGAGACGTCGGCGTAGACTTGGCCGGAGCGGCGGTAGTGGACCTGCAGATCGACCTCGGGAAAGCGGCGACGGTATTCCTCGAGATAGGGGGGCAGCTCGTGGAAGCCGATGCTGTAGACCGTCGCGATGGTGAGCGGGCCGGCCACGACGTCGCGCATCTTGCCGAGATCCTGCTCGATCCGATGCCAGGCCTCGACGATGTGGCGGGCGGCCCGGAGAAAGGCCTCGCCCTCGGGGGTGACCGCGAAATTTCTCCGGCCCCGCTCCACCAGAGTCACTCCGTAGCGCTCCTCCAGCGTGCGGATCTGCTGGCTCACCGCGCTCTGGCTGATGCCGTTGCGCGCCGCCGCCTCGGAGAAGCTCGCCGTATCCACGAGGTCACAGAAGACCTGGAAGGTTTCGATGTGCATCGCGGCAAAGGGGTAAGCACGGGTGGGGGTGCTTGCAAGGACTTGTGCCGGAGGGGCGTCGGTCGCTCCGGTGCGGGGCCTTCAATCCGGCGTCGGCTCGGCGTCGCCCTCGGGGGAGGACGGGTCGCCGGGCGACTCGGCATCGGATTCGGCTTCGGATGCCGGGGGAGAGGGGGGCCTCTCCTTCTCCGCTTCGCCCGCGAGGAGGGCTTCGAACACGGCGACCTGCAGGTCGCGCACGGCGTCGGCGTCGGGATAGTGGTTGAGGATCAGGGCGAAGGCGAGACGCCCGCGCCCGGTCTCGGCAAGGCCGGCGTAGGAGCGCACCGAGGACATCGCGCCGGCCTTGAAGCGGATCTTGCCGCCGCCGGTGGCGAGCAGGCTGTCGACGTAGGTCTTCCCGGCGGGGCCGGACGCGGCGACATGCTGGAGCCGGGCGAGCGACTCGGGCGTGATGTGGTCGGCGCGGGCGAGTCCGGACCCGTCGACCATGCGCAGGCCCACCAGTTCGAGACCGCGCTGCCGCCAGTGCCGGCGGATGGCTTCGTCGGGAGGCAGCTCCGTGCGCAGGCCGATGGTGCGGTAGACGCATTCCGTCTCGTGGTTGTCGGAGGTCTCGTGAATGCTCCTGACGATGTCGGCGAGGGGCGGCGACTGGTGGACGATCAGCTCCTCGGCGATGGCGGGGATGGGCTCGCCTTTCAGGAAGAGCTCTCCCGCGCCGACGGCCTCGCCCGCGATGAGGACGTCCGCGGCGAGCAGCGCCTCGCGCAGGTAGTGGGCGGCGAAGCGTTCGGGATCGGGGATCGCGCCGACGACCTCCAGCTCGCCCCCGAGGGGGACGGTGCCGCGCAGGTGCATCACGGCGGCCCGCTCGCCGCCGTGGACGACGACCCCGTCGCCCGAATCTTCGGCGGCGGTGAGGGTTCCGTTCCACCAGGAGACGCCGGGGACGTCGGGGAAGGCGCCGAGGAACTTGGCCGGGTCGCCTACGTTTTCCCCGGGCGAAAAGACGGCGGTGAAGCGGTTGTGGCCGAGGTTCAGGCCGGAGACGGGGCTGCCGTAGCCGTTTCCGATGTCGCCCCAGTTCCAGAAATCGGCGAACGGCGATCCGGGAAAGGAGCGACCGTCGCCGACGATGCGTCCGGGCACGGTCTTCAGCCCGGCCTCGGCGAGTCCCTTGGCCCAATCCTCCAGATCGGCGGGGGAGAGGGTCGGGTCGCCGCCTCCGAGAAGGACGAGGTCGGCCTCGGGGTTCGCCGGATCGGACGGGGCGCTCGTGCCGAGCCGAGTTTCGAAGCGGAAGTCCGGTCCGAGAACCTCCAGCGCGGTGGCGGTGGTGAGGGTCTTCAAGGCCGAGGCCGGAATCAGCGCGGTGCGGGCCTGGTGTTCGACGAGGGGGCTGCCGTCGGCGTCCAGCAGGCAGAACCCGATGGCGGCGCCGGCGAAGCGGGAATCGGCCTCCGTCTCGCCGAAGATCGCTCCGAGCGCGGCGGAAAGCGGATCGGGCTCGGGCTCCGGCGGCGCTTCCGGAAGAGCCTCGGCCTCGGGGTGGGCAGCGGGCGGGGGAGGGGAGGAGGACTCCGCACCGGCGGGATCGCCTCCCGCGAAATGGAAGGCGATCGACACCGCGAGGGTGGATGCGAGAACGGCGATGACGAGGTTCTTGACCATCTCCGGAGCCTAGTCCAAGGGGCGCGGGACCGCATGGAAAAAGCGCATCGGATCGCAACCCCGGGCTCCGTGCGGGCCGGTCGGGGAGGACGGGGAAGGAGCCCTCGACGGACACGGGCCAAAAGGCTAAACCGCCGCCGTCCGCCGCAGGATCCAGGCGGCGTTGCGGGCCGCCGCGCCGGCGTGGCGAGCCATGGCGGCGGCCCCGGTGGCGGCCATGGCTTGGCCGGAGGCGGGGCGGCGGAGCAGGCCCGCCAGGGCGGAGGACAGCTCGGCTTCGTCGGCGACCTGGAGCAGGCCGCCGAGGCCGCGCAGCTCGGCGACGATTTCGGCGAAATTCTCCATGTGGGGTCCGACGACGACGGGCCTCCCCGCGAGGATGGGTTCGACGGGGTTCTGTCCTCCTTGGCCGCAGAAGCTCTTCCCGATGACGACGAGCTCGGCCAGGTGGAACCAAGTGCGCAACTCGCCGGTGGTGTCGGCGATCCAGACGCGGGGGAGGCGGTCGGGTCGGTCCGTTTCGGGAAGGGCGCCGAGTGGGGCCTCGGTCCGGTCGGCGTCGGTCCGCAGCACGGGGTCGAAGCCATCCTTGCGCAATTGCGCGGCGATGGCGGGGCCGCGTTCGGCGTGCCGGGGAACGAGGACGAGCTCGAGCTCGGAGAATTCGCGCTTCAACTCGCGAAGGGTCGCGGCGAGGAGTCGCTCCTCCCCGTCGTGGGTGCTCCCGCCGAGGAGGATGCGGCTGCCGTCCTCCATGCCGGTGGCGGCGAGCCAGGCGGCGAGTTCGTCGCGAAGGGCCTCGCCGAGGACGCCGGGGGTGGCGTGGTCGAATTTCACGCTGCCGGTGATCTCGATCCGTTCGGCGTCGACGCCGAGGGCCGACCAGCGCCGCCGGTCCTCCTCGAAGGGGGCGGTGAGGCCGTCGAGGAGGGAGAAGACCGGCGCCACGAGGCCCCGGACCTTGCCGTAGCGGCGTTCGGAGCGGGGGGAGAGCCGGGCGTTGGCGAGGAGGACGGGAATGCCGCGACGTTTGGCGAGGCCGACGAGGTTGGGCCAGATCTCGGATTCGACGAGGACGAGGGCACAGGGATCGAGGAGGCGGAGGACGCGTCCGGCGACGAAAGGGAGGTCGATGGGGTTGTGGATCACGGCGAGGTGGTCGGAGGCCTGCTCCGCCGCGACGCGGTAGCCGGTGGTGGTGGTGGTGCTGAGGACCACGGCGCGGTCGGGGGCGGCGGCGCGGAGCGCCTCGACCAGCTTCAGGGCGATGAAGACTTCGCCGACGCTGACGGCGTGGATCCAGATGGGCTTCCGGTCCCGGACGCGGGCGAGGGCTCCGTCGGAGAAGACGCCGAGCCGCTGTCGGAAGTTCCGCGCGAGCCCGCCGCGGCGGAGGCCTTTGATCAGAAAGGAGGGCAGCCCCAGGAGGAGGACGCCGGGGAGAAGGAGGTTGTAGAGAAGGTAGACGAGACGGCGGGGCATGGGTCACGGGTCGCGGGGGGAGAGGAAGCTGACTCTGGTGGCGCCGTAGAGGCGTTCGTCGCGCCGATTCCAAAGCGGGGCCTCGGGCAAGGGGGTCGAGGCGAGGCTCTCGAGCACGAGCAGGCCGCCGGGCGCGAGGGCGGCGGCGGGCGAGGGGGATTGCAGCAGGGCGAGGAGGAGTTCGCGGGTCCGGTCCTC
>CAYMMC010000058.1:0-6132 GCA_964391125.1 uncultured Akkermansia sp. | reverse complement strand
CAGGTCGTAGGAGTGGGGAAGGACGGAGGAAAGATGGGCGAGGACGTCCCGGCGGTGGACGCGCCCTCCGGCGAGACGGGTCTTTTCCAAGTTTTTGGCGATGGTTTCGCAGGCGGAGGCGTTGGATTCGACGAAGTCGGCGGAGGCGGCGCCGCGGCTGAGGGCCTCGAGGCCGAGGGCGCCCGAGCCGGCGAAGAGGTCGAGGACGCGCGCGCCGGCGACGAGATCGCCGAGGGCGGAGAAGAGCGCCTCGCGCACCCGGTCGGCGGTGGGGCGGGTGAGGGATCGGGGGACTTGGAGCGGGACGCTGCCCGCGCTGCCGGCGATGATGCGCATGGGTCGGTGAGGCGGCAAGATTAGACCAAGGTTCCCCGCTCTCCAATCGTTATTGCGGGGAGGCTGCGGCGGCGGGAAAGCGCTGGCGGGGCTTCGCTTTTGCGACCATGCTTCCGTTCCCAGCCCTCCTCCGTTCCGATTTTCGATGCGACTGATCCGCCGCCTGTTCGTCCTCGCCTGCTTCGTCTCGGCCTGCGCCGCGATCTGGGCGGCGGTGCATGCCCGGCGCGAGGGCTTTTCCGAGAGCTGGCGCAACGCGATCGAGCACGAGTTCGCGAACCGGGGCTACCACGTCGACATCGGCAAGCTGACCCTGGGGGCCTTTCGCGGGCTGGTCGCGGAGGACGTGCGCTTCTTCCAGGACGCCGGGCGGACGCGCGAGGTCGCCTTTCTCGACGACGTCTTCCTCGATGTGGACCTGAGCCGGATCTTCGAAAAGCGGATCTCGGTGAACATGCTGGACGTGCAGAAGGCGAGCCTCTCCCTGCCGCTCGATCCGGCGCGGCCCCGAAACCTGCGGGTGACGGATCTCTCCGGGAGGATCGTCATCACCGAGAGCGTCATCGAGATCGTGAAGGCGGAGGCCTCGGTCGCCGGCGTCGATCTTTCGCTGAAGGGGTCGCTGGTGCGCCCGCCCGTGGGCGAGGGGGCGGCGGAGGGGCCGCGGCAGGCGACGGAGGAGGTCTTCCAGAAACGGCGTCGGCAGTTCCTCAAGTTCCTCCGCGAGTTCGAGCGCTACGAATTCTCCGGCGACCGGCCGAAGGTCGAAGTGGAGTTCCGCGGCGATCTCGACGACCTCGCCACGATGACGGCGAAGGCCCGCATCGCCGCCCCGTCCTTCGGCAAGAAGGGCCAGCCCTACCGGGTCGACTCCCTGGTCGCGACGGTGCGCTTCGACGGACGCGAGAAACGGGCCGAGATCGAGGAGCTGAAGATCCGGGACGGCGAAGGCGCGCTGGATTTCGCGGGGCAGTGGCGCCAGGAGGGCAACCGCCTCGATTTCTCGACGACCTCGACGGTGGATCTCGCCGGGCTGGCGTCGACGTTCTGGGACGACAAGAAGCTGGGCGAGATCGTCTTCTTCGCCCCTCCGACGGTCGAGGCTTCGGGGCACATCGACCTGGACCGGCTGCGGGGACCCTTCCGGGGCTTTCCCGGAGGGCTCATCGGGGACTTGAGGGCGGAGCGCTTCGTGACGAGAGGACAGGTGTTTTCGGGCGCGAACTTCGGGTTCAGCTTGGAGGGCGAGCGCTTCTACCTGCGGAATCTGCGGCTCGACCACAAGACCGGCGTGGCCTTCCTGAACCTGAAATACGAACCGGGCAAGGGCGAGGAGACGATGCAGTACCAGGCCGAGATCAAGCTCGACCCCCTCGTCTTCCGCCCCTTCCTCGACGAGCGCGGCCGGAAGTTCATCGACGCGTGGAACTTCGGCGAAACCTCCCTGATCTACATCGCGGCGGTGGGGCAGGGCGAGTCCTGGGACTTCGCCACCTGGAAGAACCGGGGAGTCTTCGACCTGAGGCACTTCCGCCTGAACGGGGTCGAGTTTCTCGAGCTGGAGGCCGACTACGAGGCGGACGGCGCGACGCAGTGGTTCCGCAACGTCGCCCTGGTCCGCGAGGAAGGGCGGATCGTCGCGGAGCTAGCCCAGAACGACCGGAAGGAGAGGCGATGGGAGGTCAAGGGCGTCGTCTCCACGGTGGATCCGGTCGAGGGGGCCCGCGCCTTCAACCCGAAGCTGGCCAAGGCGCTGGAGCGATACCGGCATTCCCGTCCTCCGACGATCCGCCTCGCGGGACGGCTCGACGGACGGCGCAACGAGGAGGTCGGCGACGAACCGAGGCGCAACGAGCTGAGCATCTCCTTCTCCGGCGGCGGCGAGGCGAAGTACGATTTTCTCGGCAAGACGCTGACTCTGAGCGATCCCGTCGGCGAGGTGGAGGTGCAGGGCAGCCGCGTCCACCTCGCTTCGCTGAAGGGCGGGATCTTCGGAGGCAGGATCGAGCTCGACTACGACGTGAAGAACGTGCGCTCCCCGAACGCGCCCTTCGAGATGGCCGCGACGATCCGGGGGGTGCCGCTGGAGCGGGTGACGCGGCACTACGGGGAGGCGGGCGAGATCACCGGTTCGGTCGATGCCGATTTCCGCCTCTCGGGAGAGGCGGGGCGGATCCCGAGCTTCGCCGGCGAAGGCCGGGCCCGCATCTCCGAGGGCCAGCTCTTCGCCATCCCCGTGCTCGGGCCGCTCTCGAAGCTGCTTCCCTCGGGCAACGGCAATGGCAGCAAGGGCGCGGGGAACGGCGGCAACATCGCCAAGGAGGCCTCCGCCAGCTTCCGGGTGGAGAAGGGCGTCCTCGTCACGCGGGACATCGAAGCTTTGACCAAGTCCTTCCGAGTGAAGGCGGCGGGCACGGTATCCCTCGTCGACCAGTCGGTCGACCTGGAGGCGGTGGTGAACACACGGGGCGAGCTGTCCAGCGCCGTCCTCACGCCGGTGAGCGAGCTGCTGACCTATTCCTGCACCGGCACGGTGCGCGATCCGGTGTGGAGGCCGAAGCACATCTCCAATCTCGGCAAGGTGCCCGCCGCCTTGATTTCGGAATTGACCAACATCCCGGTCGAGGGCTTGAAGAAGCTCGGGGAACTGGGGCAGGGGATTTTCGCCCCCATCGAGCGCGGTCTCGCCCCGCGCGGCCAGACCGTTCCAGCCGGAGGGAATGCGAAGCCGCGCGAACGGCGCTTCCCCTGGGGCGGCGACGGCGCGGCGGAGGCAGGGAGCGCGCCGCCTCCGCGAAAGCTGTTTCCCCTGCTGCAGGGAAGGTGAGCGCTCGGCCGGCACGCCGAAGGAAAAAGAAGCCGCAAAGCCGCGTCCGATTTCAACAGTCCCTCAAGGGAGGCGACGGCAGTGCCGATGGCGGCGGTTCTCTTCCTGCGCAATCCCTGCGGCGGCTGCCCGATTTCCAGGGCCGGGCTTGCTTTTGTCCCTTTGCCAAATGGAAGCGGCCCGCTATTCTTGGGGACGGACATCGAACGGCCCCATCTCCCGACTCACCATGCGCTGGAAAGGACGACGTCAAAGCTCGAACGTGGAAGATCGCCGCGGCGGCGGGATGCTGGCCTCCGCCGGAGGACGCCCCGTGGCGCTGGGAGGCGGATGCGGCACGCTGGTGCTCGTCCTGGCGCTGGCCTACTTCTTCAACGCCGATCCGGCGCAGCTGCTGGAGACGATGGGCCAGCTCGAGGGACAGGCGGGCGGTCCGGCCCAGGTGGAGACCGCACCGGGCGCGGTCGATCCCGCCGACGAGATCGGCGCCTTCGTCCGCACCCTCAAGGCGGACACCGAAGAGGTCTGGGGGGCGATCTTCGCCCAGCACGGACGCCGCTACGAACCGGCCCGGCTGGTCCTCTTCTCCGGGCAGACCCACTATCCCGGCGGGGTGGCCTCCTCGGCGACGGGCCCCTTCTACCTGCCCTACGACCGCACCGTCTACCTCGACACCTCCTTCTTCGACGAGATGCGCGACCGCTTCCGCGCCGGGGGGGACTTCGCCTACGCCTACGTGCTCGCCCACGAGGTGGGGCACCACGTCCAGAACCTCCTCGGCTTCACCGACCGGGTCCACCGGCAGCGCGGACGCATCCCCACCGCGCAATACAACCGCGAGTCGGTGCGCCTCGAGCTGCAGGCCGACTTCCTCGCCGGGGTCTGGGCCCACCACGCCGAGCGGAAATGGAGCATCCTGGAGGAGGGCGACATCGAGGAGGCGATGAACGCGGCCAACGCCATCGGCGACGACCGGCTCCAGAAGCAGATGCAGGGCCGCGTCGTGCCCGACGCCTTCACCCACGGCACCTCGGAGCAGCGGATGCGATGGTTCATGAAGGGGCTGCGCAGCGGCAAGCTCGAGGACGGCGACACCTTCTCCATTCCCTACGAAAATCTCTGAAGAGACGCTCGACGACATGATCCGAACCGATCCGGCGCAACTCGCGAGTTTGGAAGGCATCCCCCCGGCGCAGCTCGCGGCGGAGCTGAGCCACCTGCCCGGCTTCCTCTTCCTCGACTCGTCCTCGGCGGAGGAGGGCCTCTCGGGCGGCGACGCCTCGCGCTTCTCCCTCCTCGCGGCCAGACCCCTCGGCCTGCTGGAGGGCGACCTCTTCTCCGAGCCGGACTTCGGGCGGCTCCGCGAACGGCTGCGGCGTTGCGGCGCCCCCGAGGGAACGACCCCCGATCTCGGCTTTCCGGGGGCCGGACTCTACGGCACGGTCGACTACGGGGGGCGTTTCGTCTTCGGCGAGTATCGCGAGTTCCTTCTCTACGACCACCGCCGCGGGGTCTGGTCCGGGGAAGGGGGACTGCCCTCGCTGCGCCGCCGCGCCGAAGCCGCGCCGCCGCCGCCCCTCCGCTTCGAGGACGGCATGGAACGGGAGGAGTTCTGCGCCATGGTCCGGCGCGCCCTCGACTACATCGCCGCCGGCGACATCTACCAGGTGAACCTCTCCCACCGCTTCACGGCCCGACGACCGTCCGGCTGCGACCTGTTCCCGCTCTACTTGCGGCTGAGGGAGATCTCGCCGGTGCCCTTCGCCGCCTATTCGACCTTGGGCGGGCGCACCGTGCTCTCCTCCTCGCCCGAGGAGTTCCTCCGCCTCGGCGGGCGGACCATCCGGACCCGTCCGATCAAGGGCACCCGTCCCCGCTTCCGCGATCTGGAGCAGGACGAGAAATCCGCCTACGACCTCATCACCTCGCCGAAGGAGATCTCCGAGCTCGTCATGATCACCGACTTGGAGCGCAACGATCTCGGGCAGGTCTGCGAATACGGGACCGTCGCCGTCGCGGAGCTGCTGAAGCTGGAGCGCTACGCCCAGGTCTTCCACCTCGTCTCGACCGTGGAAGGGGTGCTGCGGCGCGAGGTCGACCACGTCTCCGCCCTGCGCGCCTGCTTCCCCGGAGGCAGCATCACGGGTGCTCCGAAAAAGCGCGCCCGCGAGATCGTCGCCGAGCTGGAGCGCTGCCCGCGGGGACTCTACACCGGCGCCGTCGGCGGCTTCGGCTTCAACGGCGAGAGCCGCTTCAACATCGCGATCCGCACCCTCGTGGCCGAGGGGGACGAGCTGCATTTCCACGCCGGCGCCGGCATCGTGGCCGATTCCGTTCCGGAGCGGGAATGGGAGGAGACCCTGCACAAGGCGGCGGGGATCCTGCAGGCCTGCGGGTAGGCCGGGGATTTGAGCCCCGGAGGTCCCTGCATCCTGCGACGGCCGCCGGTGGACGGAGGACGGGCGGAAGACCGACGCGGCGCGGGCGATCGAGGTGGCGGCGCTTCCGGGCCGACGGCGCCGAACGCTAGTTCACATCCGTGAAGACCGCCTGCACGTCCTCGTCGTCCTCCAGCTTGTCGAGGAGGACTTCGATCTCGGTCATCTGCTCCTCGGTGAAGTCCTTGGGGCTCGTCGGGATCCGTTCGGGGCCGGCCTTCTTGATCCCGAGGCCGAGGGCTTCGACCGCGGCGGTGAACTTGCCGAAGTCGGCGAAGTCGGCCTGGGCGTAGGCGACGCCCTCGTTCACCTCCATCTCCTCGAGCCCGGCGTCGATGAGGGCCAGCTCGACCTCGTCGATGTCCATCCCCGGGGTCACTTCGAACTGCACCACGGTCTTGCGCTTGAAGAGGAAGTCGAGCGATCCGCTGGGGAGGAGCTGTCCGCCCGCCTTGTTGAAATAGGTCTTGATGTTGGCGACCGAGCGGTTGGAGTTGTCGGTGGCGCATTCGATGAAGATCATGACGCCGT
>CAYMMC010000057.1:4349-10863 GCA_964391125.1 uncultured Akkermansia sp. | reverse complement strand
GAGGGTTGGCCTGGAGCGGGGAGTTCGTCAGCGTCAGCCCCGGAGCCAGCAGGGAAACCACGACGATTTGGAATCGGGCAGAGCGCCGGAGCACGGCAATTCGACCACCCTTTCCGGAAACGGGAACATTCATGATATCGAGGGGTTCCGAAAGACAAAACCGGAGAAGTCAACCGGTTCTGCGCTGATTTAGGAAATTGGCCGAATTTTGTCGATCTTAATCTTTCCCATGACTCCATTTTCTTCTTCTCGACGCCTCTGCCTTCCGATGCCGCAACCAAGCTCCGCCCTTCGCGAGATTGACGTTTCCTTGTCCCCGGTTACTATTGCCTCGCCGATTCCCTCCAGGCCCAAGCATCATGAAATCGCTCCCACTTCTTCCCTTGGCCGGCATGCTGCTGCTATCCTCGACCGAGGCCGTCGATTTTCAGGAAGAGGTCCGACCGATCCTCAACAAGAAGTGCTTCAAATGCCACACGGGCCCTAGAGCGAAGGGGGGGCTGCGCATGGATACCCCAACGGACTTCGCAAAACGGATCGGGGGGGACGATCCCGTCATCGTTCCTGGCGACGTCGCCAAAAGCCTGCTTTCGATCAAAGCGGGGCTGCCTCCCACCGACGGCGAGGCGATGCCTCCGCCGCCCGCGCGGGAACGCGGGGCCGAGGCCATGACCGCCGCGGAACTGGCCATCGTCCGCCAATGGATCACGGAGGGCGCCAAGTTCGAAACGGGAGTGGGCGACGCCCCGGCCACGGCCACGGCCACGGTCGCCGCCCCGGAGCCGGTCGGCGAGAGCGCGATGGTCTCGGAAATGCGCACCTGGACCAACAGCGCCGGCGCCGCCCTCCAAGCCGCGTTCGTCTCCTTCGACGGGACCAACGTGACCTTCCGCAAGGAAGACGGCGAACAGTTCACCTATCCGCTTGCGAATCTCAGCGACGCAAGCCAAGCCATGGCCAAGCAGCTCGCTTCCAACCCGTAGGGCTTGGCCCCGACGGCGGGCGTCGGAGGCGCCCTTTTAGGCTGTAGGCACGGCACTGGGACCAGAGCCCGCAGACATCGACTACGCCGATTCGGGCATGAAGGTCGGCATCGCGATCCCGGCGACGGGCTGCACCTCGCCCCGCACCTGTCCGAGGTGCAGCTCGCAATTCCTCGCCCCCATGGCGTAGGCGGCGGCGACGAGACGCCTCTCCGTGGCCGGCACGAGGAAGACGACGGTCTTGCCGCGGAAGCAGTCGAGCTGCGCCCGCAGCAGCGCCTCCGCGACCGCCGCGCTGCGCATCGCCCCGGGGCCGACGAAGCGGATCGCGGGATGGTCGACCGAGGCGAGGAAGCCGTCGATCCCGCCGTCCGCGCCGGGGGCCACGAAGGTCCGCCAGATCCCGGAACCGTTCTCGATGAAGTAGCAGTAGTCCCTCTCCCGCGAGATGCCCGCGACCTCGAACTCCAGAGCCCCCATCGCCACGATGTCCGAAGGCTCGGCCTCCCGCACCGGAGGGAGGCCTTCGCCGCCTCCGTCGCCGAGCCCCTCCGGCGGCACTTGCAGGATCATGTCCTGGTAGAGGCAGAAGGGCGCGAAGCCGTAGCGGTTGTAGAGCGAGTAGGAATCCAGGTTCAACGCGCTGGACACGAGGCGCAGCGGCAGATCGAGCTGCTCCGCCTCGTCGATGATGCGGGACAGGAGGCGCCCCGCGATGCCGTGGCCGAAGTAGTTCGGATGCACGTTCATGATGCCGAGGGAGACGTGCGTCTCGCGCGGATGGAAGAAGCACGAGCCCGCGAGCGCACCGGTCCGGTCGTTCTCCATCACCAGTCCGCATCCGGGATCGAGGTCTTCGTAGACCTCGCAGAAGAGCCGGCAGTCCTCCGGCCGGCATTGGAAGATGGGATGTCCGAGATGCTCCCGGTACCAAGCGTTCGTCGAAAGGAAGATCAATTCGGCGACGGCGTCGAAGTCCGCCGTCTTCATGGTGCGCAGCTTGAACATGCGACGGATGTAGCGGAAGCCCCCGCCGAGATCAATCCAAATCGCGCTCCCTTCTCTCGCAATCGCGCGGCTTGCGGATCGCACTTCCGCGCCCGACGCTCCGCGACCGCAGCATGGAGAACGCCCCCGGACCGCCTTCCTTCCCCTCCCGACGCCACGTCCTCGGCGGGGCTCTCGCCGTCGGCGGCGCCTTCCTTCCGTCGTCCCTCCGCGCCGCGGCGGAACGAACATGGACGGTCGGCGTGATCGGCCACACCGGTCGGGGAGGGTACGGCCACGGGCTCGACACGGTCTGGCTGGGGCTGCCCGAGACGACGGTCGTCGCCGTCTCCGATCCGAACGGGGCCGGCCGGGCCCGAGCGGCGGAGCGGCTCGGCCTCGCTCCCGAGGCCGCCTACGCCGACTACCGGGAGATGCTCGACCGGACCCGCCCCGACCTGGTCGCGGTCTGTCCGCGCCACATCGACCAGCACCGCGACATGATCCTCGCCGCCGTCGACGCCGGGGCCAAGGGCCTCTACGTCGAGAAGCCCTTCTGCCGCGATCTGGCCGAAGCCGACGCCATCGTCGCCGCCTGCGAACGGCACGGGGCCAAGCTCGCCCTCGCCCACCGCAATCGCTACCACCCCGCCCTCGCCAGCGTCTCGAAGCTGGTCGAGGACGGCGCCATCGGGCGCTGGCTGGAGATCCGCGCCCGGGGCAAGGAGGACCGCCGCGGCGGAGCACTCGACCTCTGGGTGCTCGGCTCGCACCTGCTCAACCTCGCCCACCATTTCGCGGGCGATCCGACTTCCTGCTCCGCCACCGTTCTGCGGGACGGACGGCCCGTCGCCGCCGGCGACGTCGAGGACGGGGCCGAAGGCGTCGGCCCCCTCGCCGGAAACGAGGTCCACGCCCGCTTCGAAACGGAGCGCGGCATCCCGGTCTTCTTCGACTCCGTCGCCGAGGCGGGTGCGCCGGAGGCCGGCTTCGGTCTTCAGCTCGTCGGCACCGAGGGCGTCGTCGACCTGCGCATCGACGTCGAGCCGATCGCCCACCTTCTCCCCGGCAGCCCCTTCCGCCCCACCGCCGAGGTCCGCGCCTGGACGGCGATCACCAGCGCCGGCTTGGGGCGGCCCGAGCCCATCGAGGACATCCGCCCCCTCGTCGCCGGGCATCGCGGCCCCGTCCGGGATCTGATCGCCGCCATCGTCGAGGACCGCGAGCCGCTCTGCTCCGCGAAGGACGGCCGCACCGTCGTCGAAATGACGATGGCCGTGTTCGAATCCCATCTCCGAGGCGGGTCGAGAGTGGCGCTGCCGCTCCGGGACCGGGACCATCCCCTGCTCCGCCTCCCCTGACGCCCGGATGAAGCCCATCGTCCAGATCTCCCTCGACCTCGCCGACATCGACGAAGCCCTCGACACCGCCGCCCTCGCGCTGCGGGCCGGCGTCGACTGGCTCGAAGCGGGCACCCCGCTGCTCCTCGCCGAGGGGCTGCACGGCGTCCGCGCCCTTCGCGCCGCCTTTCCCGGGACGCCCATCGTCGCCGATCTCAAGACCATGGACGGCGGCTACCTGGAGGCTGAAATGATGGCCAAGGCCGGCGCCACCCACGTCGTCGTGATGGCCCGGGCCCATCCCGAGACGATTCGCTGCGTGGTGAGGGCCGGCGCCGATTTCGGCTGCGGGGTGATGGGCGACAACCTGGCCTGCCCCGACATGGTCGAAGGCGCGAAGCTCCTCGAAGATCTCGGCTGCGGCTACGTCATCCACCACGTCGGCTACGACGAGCGCCGAGGGATCGCCGCCGCGGGCCATCGCATGCCCAGTCCCCTCGACCGGCTCCGCGAGGTGGTCGAGGCCGTGCGCGTGCCGGTGCAGGCCGTCGGCGGCCTCAGTCTGGAGCAGGCCCTGCAATGCCCGCGATACGGCGCCCCCCTCGTCGTTCTCGGCGCGCCCCTGACCATCGACGCCGAGGCCTTCAAGACCGCCGACGGCGATCTGGAGGCCTCCTTGAAGAAGATCTGCGACGCCGTGCATGCGCAGGGCGTCGGCGGCGGGAACGGGGAGCCCGCCGCGACGCTTTCCGCTTGATCTCGCCCCTCCGCTCCGAGACACTGAGCAACCATGAGCCAGGAATTTTTCCCCGGAATCCCCGTCATCCCCTTCGAGGGGCCGAAGTCCAAGAACCCGCTCGCCTTCAAGCACTACGACGCCGGCGAGACCGTGGGAGGCAAGACGATGCGGGAACACCTGCGCTTCGCCTGCGCCTACTGGCACACCATGCGCAACGGCCTCTCCGACCCCTTCGGAGGCCCCACCGCCGACCGCCCCTGGGACGACGGCAGCGACTCCATCGAGAACGCCAAGCGCCGCGTCTGGGCGATGTTCGAGTTCATGCAGAAATGCGGCATCGGCCACTACTGCTTCCACGACCGCGACGTCGCGCCGGAGTTGAACGACCTCCGGGCCTCCAACGACGCCCTCGACGCCGTCGCCGACGAGCTGGAGAAGGCGCAGCGGGAGACCGGCATCAAGCTCCTCTGGGGCACCGCCTGCCTCTTCGCCCACAAGCGCTACAACCAGGGCGCCGGCACCTCGCCCTGCGCCGACGTCTTCGCCTACGCCGCCGCCCAGGTGAAGAAGGCGCTCGAGACGACCCACCGCCTCGGCGGAGAGGGCTACGTCTTCTGGGGCGGGCGCGAGGGCTACGCCACCCTCTACAACACCGACATGAAGCGCGAACTGGGCCATCTCGCCGCCCTCCTGAAGATGGCCGTGGCGCACAAGAAGAAAATCGGCTTCAAGGGCGAGCTCTACATCGAACCGAAGCCCCGCGAGCCCTCCACCCACCAATACGACTCGGACGCCGCCGCCTGCCTCAACTTCCTCCGCGAGCACGATCTCCTGGGGGAGCTGAAGCTGAACATCGAAACAAACCACGCCACTCTCGCCGGCCACACGATGATGCACGAGCTCGAGGTCGCCATGGCGGCCGACGCCCTCGGCTCCATCGACGCGAACACCGGCGACGAACTGATCGGCTGGGACACCGACCAGTTCCCCACCGACCTCTACCTCACCACCCAGATCATGCTCTGCGTCCTGCGCATGGGCGGCTTCACCTCGGGCGGGCTCAACTTCGACGCGAAGTGCCGCCGCGAGAGCTTCGAGCCGGTCGACCTGTTCCACGCCCACATCGGCGGCATGGACGCCTTCGCCCGCGGCCTCAAGATCGCCCACGCCATCCTCGAGGACGGTCGTCTCGACGCCTTCAGGAAGGAGCGCTACGCCTCCTTCGACAGCGGCATCGGGGCCAAGATCGAAGCCGGCGAAGTCGGCCTCGAGGAGCTCGAAGCCCATGCCCTCCAAAACGGCGAGCCGCTCACGAAGAGCGGACGCCAGGAGATGCTGGAGAATCTGATCAACGAGTTTGTTTGAAGAAGAAGTAGTAGAGAAGTAAAGTAGCAGAGCAGCAAAGAATCGAGCCTACCGAGCTTCCGCACCCCGCCCTGATTCTCTACTACTTTGCTACTCGACTCCTTTGCTCCCCCCCATGCTCTCCTTCCGTCTCTTCGGCTTTCCCGTCCGCATCGAGTGGATGTTCTGGGTTCTCTGCGTGCTGCTGGGGATGCCCTTCCTTCAGCAGGACGGACCGGTTGGCCTGGGACGCTTCGCCCTGATGACGGCGGTGGTGCTGGGGTCCATCCTCTGGCACGAGCTGGGGCATGCCTGGGCCCGGCAGCGCAGCGGCGCCCCCTGGTCGGAGATCGTCCTCTTCGGATTCGGAGGGCTCTGCGGCGGGCCCGGACGCTTCACCCGGGGCGAGTCGGTCTTCATCGCGGCGGCGGGACCGGCCGCCAGCCTGCTGCTCGGCGGGCTGACTTGGCTGATGGTCTTCAGCCCCGGGATTCGGAACGAGTGGGTGGGCTTTTTCGTCGCCCAAATGCTCTGGGTCAACGTGGGCTGGGCGATCCTGAATCTGCTGCCCATCCTGCCGCTCGACGGCGGGCGCATCTTCGAGGGTCTTCTCGGACCGCGTCACGCCTCCATCGTGCCCAAGGTGGGCTTCGCGCTCGCGACCGCGATGGCCGTCGCGGGACTGATCCTGCTGCAAAGCCTCTTCACCGCCGTGATCTTCGGAATGCTCGCCTATTCGAACTGGCAGCGCCTGAAGGGACGCGGGGCGGGCATGTTCTGAAGCGAGGGACGCCGGTCGTTTCGGGGCCTCCATCCCACCTTCCGGCTCACCTTCCCCGGCCGAGCAGATACCCCTCCACCAGCCTCAGCGTCACCCTGCCCGTGATCTCGAGGCTCTCCGCGCTCAGCTTGTCGAGAGTGTCCGCGGGGGTGTGCCAGGGCGGATAGTCGAAGTCGATCAGATCGATGGTGGGGATGCCCGCCACGACGTTCAGCGGAATGTGGTCGTCGACGATGTAGTCGGGGCTGATTCCGACCTGCTCGCGATGGCCGAGCGCCTCCGCTGCCGCGAGGAGATCGTGGGAGAGCCCCTGCAGGGACTCCTCCACCTTCTCGATGTC
>CAYMMC010000057.1:0-4339 GCA_964391125.1 uncultured Akkermansia sp. | reverse complement strand
GCCGTACTTCCTCGCCTCGACGAGCTCGCGGATCGACTGACGGGGAATGCGGACGCCGGCTCGGATGTTCAGGTCCGCGTCCCCCACCATGTCGAGGAGGATCCCCCAGCGGGGGCGGTCCTTCTCGCGCTTCAGCAGCCATTCCCCGGCGTAGTGTTTGCTGCCGTAGAGCCCGTCGCTGCCGGTGATGTTGGTTCCGAAGGCCTCCTCGCCGTCGAAGAAGACCAGCTCGAGCCGCCCGGCGACGGCGGGCCGCTGCGCGAGGACGCGGGCCAGCTCGAGAAGCAATCCCGTGCTCGATCCGGCGTCGTTGGCGCCGACGAACTCGAATCCGTCGTAGCGCTTCGTGTCGTAGTGCGAGCAGAGCAGTCCCTCGACCCGCCCTTTCCACGCCTTTTCGCCGAATCGGGCGAGCAAGTTGACGAACTCGACCTGCCCCTGCGGCGTCTTCGCGACGAAGGCCTGGCGGCGCGTCGTCCAGCCGAGCGCGGCGAGCTCCTCCTCGAGGTATTGCCGCGTCTCCTCGATGGCCTCGGATCCCGAGGGGCGGGGTCCGAAACCGACCACGGCGGAAACCTGGGCGAAGGCCTTCTCCCCGGAGACTCGGGCGTCCAGCGCGTCCGCCTCGTCGAAGGTGAAGGCCGGTCCACCGCAGCCGACGGAGCCGAAGAGGAGCAGGGCGGAGAAATGGAGTGCGAGACGTTTCATCCCATGGGAAGCGGGCGAAAAACGCCCCGACGGGATCAGTCGAGCCGGACCCCCATCAGCTCGAGGACGCGCCCGAGGTCCTCGTTGCCGTAGTATTCGATCTCGATCTTGCCGCGCTTGTCGCCGTGGTGGATCGCGACGTTGGTGGCGAAGCGTCCGCGCAGCCCGTCCTGGATCTGGCGGAGGTAGGTCTCGACCTGGGGAGGATGTTTGGCCGGCGCCGGCTTTTTCGCGACGGTCTTGCCGTTGATCGTCTCCGAGACGAGCTTCTCGGTGTCGCGGACGTTCAACTTCCGCTTCACCACGAGGTCGGCGAGCATGCGCTGCTCGGCCTTGGTCTTCAGGCCGAGGATGGCCTTCGCGTGGCCGTTGCTGAGAAGCTTGCGCGAAACCAAGGTCTGCACCTCGGGGTCGAGCTCGAGGAGGCGGATGGCGTTGGAGACGGTGGCGCGGTTCTTGCCGACCCGACGGGCGATCTCCTCCTGCTTCAGGCCGAACTCCCTGGCGAGGCGGGCGTAGGCCTCGGCTTCCTCCAGAGGGTCGAGGTCCTCGCGCTGGAGGTTCTCGATCAGGGCCATCTCCAGCACGTCGCGGTCGGAGGCCTCGCGCACGATCACCGGAACTTCGGCCAGCTCCAGCCGGGTCGAGGCCCGCCAGCGGCGCTCGCCCGCGATGAGCTCGTATTTTCCTCCGACCGGACGGACGACGAGAGGCTGGATCAGGCCGTGCTCGCGGATCGATTCGACCAGCTCGTCGAGATGCTCGTCGTTGAAGCGCTTCCGCGGCTGGAGAGGCGAGGGCACGACCTGCCCGAGAGGCACGCGCAGGACGCGCTCCCCCGTGGCCGGATCGGATTCGTTCGCGGCGGCGGTGCGCAGAGGCACCGCGCCCGGAGCCTTGATCAGCGCCTGGAGACCGCGACCGAGGCCCTTCTTGGGAGCGTTGGAACCCGACATCGGAAAGCGGGGGGGATCGGGAGGTGGGAAAGGCGCCGCCGGCTCACTCGACGATGCGGACCTTGCCGCCCTCGCTGGCGGCGAAGCGGGCCTCGGCCTCCATCGCGGCGTGCTGCGCGTCGCTGCAGGCGGAGTCGATGGGCGCGTCGGGCGCCGCGTCGCTCTGCTCCAGCAAGCCGTTCTCGACCATCCACTGCTCGACCTCCTCGCCGCTGACGTCGGCGAGAATCGTGCCGTTGACGACGACGCAGGGAGACAGGGGCTGGCCGCTCTTCTGCTCCATCTCCCAGCGGAAGGCGGGGTTCTTGATGATGTCCTTCTCCGTGTAGTCGAGGCCATACTTGCGGAAGACGGCGCGCACGCCCTCACTCCATCCGCAGAAGGTCTTCAAATAGGCGGTGATTTCGGGTTTCTCGTTGGCCATGGGGATGCGGGTGCTTTGGATGCGCGGTTCGGAGGGGATCGATAAGCCACGCCGGCTGGATTCGCAAATCCCTTTGCGCCATCCCGCCGCCGAGCCCCGCCCCCCGAAGAAGCGGTCGGACGACGCGGGTCGTCCTTCCCCACCTCATTCCGCCGACCCGCAACGCCCGACTTGGCGGCAGATCGAGACGGCGGGCGAGCCTCCGCCCCTGCCCAGAAACGCTCCAGGCTTGAACCGCGTCCGATCCGACTTATCCTCCCCCCCTCCCGCCTTCCTACGCTCGCATGGATCCCCTCGAACAAGCCCGTCGCGTCGTCTCCCTCGAGATCGAGGAGCTGGGTCGGCTCCGCGACCGGCTCGACGAGTCCTTCGTCGCCGCAGTGGATCTGCTGAAGGCCACAGTCGAGGGCGGGGCCAAGATTCTCGTCGTGGGCGTCGGGAAGTCGGGCAACATCGGCAGCAAGCTCGCCGCGACGCTGAACTCGACCGGCGCGCCCGCCGCCGTCCTGAACTGCCAGGACGCGATCCACGGCGACCTCGGCTTCGTCGGCGCGGGCGACGGCGTGGTCGCGCTGAGCTACTCCGGCGAGACCGACGAGCTGCTCGCCCTGCTCCCCCACCTGAAGCGCCGCGGGGCCCGGATCGTGGCCATCACGGGCCGACCGGACTCCACCCTGGGCCGGGCGGCCGACTGCGTCCTCGACGTCCGGGTGCAGCGCGAGGCCTGCCCCCTGAACCTCGCCCCCACCTCCAGCACCACGAACACGCTCGTCATGGGCGACGCCCTGGCCATGGTCCTGCTGGAGGCGCGAGGCTTCACCAAGGAGCATTTCGCCGAGCTGCATCCCGGCGGCTCGCTCGGACGCGCCCTCCTGCTGCGCGCCGAGGACATCATGCGCCGCGACGCCGACTTCGTGGTCGTGGCGCCGGAGACGCCCATCCGCGAGGTCATCCCGCGCATGACCGCCGCCCGCGCCGGCGCCGTGGTCGTGGCCGGGAAGGACGGAACGCTCCTCGGCGTCTTCACCCAGGGCGACTTCGCCCGGGCCTTCCAGTCCGGCGGCGCCGGGGTGGGCGACGAGCCCGTCGGCGATCGCATGACGCGACAGCCCAAGCTAGTGCTCCGGGACAAGCTCGTCGGCGAGGTGCTGCGGCTTCTCGAGGAATATCGCATCGACGATCTCGTCGTGGTCGATCGGGAGGGCGTCGCCGTGGGCATGATCGACACCCAGGATCTGACCCGCCACCGGGTGGTGTGAATCCCCTCCGGGCGCCGCGCCGACCTCCCCAAGCCCTCCCGCCCGCCATGACCCACCGCATCGCCACCCTCGGCCTCCATCACGATCACGTCTGGGGCGTTCTCGACGAGCTCGCCGCCATCGCGGCATCGGACCGGGTCGAGTGGATCGGCGCGGCGGACGGGGACGCCGAACTGCGAGCCCGCTACCGGGAACGCTTTCCCGGGGAGGTCCACGAGTCCTACGGGGAACTGCTCGACCGCGAGGAGCTGACCGCGGTCTATGTCTTCGCCAGCAACCGGCTCAGCGAGGATCTCGTGGTCAAGGCCTGCGAGCGCGGTCTGCATTGCCTGGTGGAAAAGCCCATGGCCGCCAGCCTCGCCGGCGCCGAGAGAATGCTCGCGGCGGCGCGGGCCAACGGGGTGCGCCTGATGGTGAACTGGCCCTTCGCCTGGTGGCCGCAGTTGCGGCACGGCATCGCCATGGCGCAGGCGGGGGAGCTGGGGCGCGTCTGGCAGGTGCGCTACCGCGCCGCCCACCAGGGCCCCGTCGAGCTGGGCTGCTCGCGGCAGTTCTGCGAATGGCTCTACGACCCGGAGCTCAACGGAGCGGGCGCCCTGATGGACTACTGCTGCTACGGCGCGGTCCTCGCGGACGTCGTCCTCGGACGGCCCGAGTCGGTCACGGGCCTGCGCACGAGGACGGGATTGAAGCCCGGTCTCTCCCTCGAGGACAACGCCATCCTCCTGCTGAAGTATCCCAACGCCCTCGCCACCACCGAGGCGAGCTGGACACAGATCGGACAGCTCACGAGCTACAGCGCGACGATCTACGGCAGCGGGGGCACCGTCCACATCGAGCCCGATCCGGACGGACGCATCCTCCACGCCACGGCGGAGCATCCCGAAGGCATCGCTCTGACCGTGCCGCCCCAGCCCGCCCATCTCGCCAACGCCTCGACCCATTTCCTCGCCGCGATCGAGGATCCGGGCCTGGCCCTCCACCCGCTCTGC
>CAYMMC010000056.1:0-10878 GCA_964391125.1 uncultured Akkermansia sp. | reverse complement strand
CGAGGTGACGTCGAAGGCGTCGGCGACGAGATGCTCCTGCGCCGCGAGCGGCGCGGCGAGGGCGAGGAGGAGGGCGAGGTATGGGGAACGTGGCATCCGCGGAGAATGCCAGAAGCGCGGGCCGACTGCAAGGTGGGTGTTTGAGGGAGGCAGGCCCGGGGGGCGGAGCCCAGCCCACGGTCTCGAGAGCGGACGCTCCGGAGGCGGGGCCGACATCCCGCCTTGGTCCGCGGCCCTTCTCGTCCTCCCCCAACCGAGAGGGCGGGCGCGATCAACAAAATCGGTTGTGAACCCCGCCGGACCCGCTATCCTTGGGGTGTCCGACCCGCCCTCCGAGGGCGGCACCAACCCACCCCTGTCCCGTTTTGCCGTATGGGAATTTTCAAAAAACGCTCCATCGCGTCGCTTGGCAAGAAGAAGTCCGACATGCCCGAAGGGCTGTGGAACAAATGCCCCTCCTGCGGCGCCATCATCGACGAGATCACGCTGAAGCAGCGCCATCGCGTCTGCACCAAGTGCGACCACCACTTCACCCTCACGTCGCAGGAGCGCGTCGCCCTGCTCCTCGATCCCGATTCCTTCGAGGAGCTCGACCCCGGCCTCGAGTCGACCGACGCCCTCGGCTTCAAGGGCTACACCGACAAGGTGAAGGCCTATCAGAAGAAGACCGGCCTGAAGGACGCCGTCCTCACCGGACGCGGCACCGTCCTCGGCCATCCCGTCGCCATCGGGGTGATGGACTTCCGCTTCCTCGGCGCCAGCATGGGCTCGGCCGTCGGCGAGAAGCTCACCCGCGCCGTCGAGACCGCCACGGAGGAGCGCCGCGCCGCCATCATCGTCTGCTCCTCCGGCGGCGCCCGCATGCACGAGGGCATTCTCAGCCTCATGCAGATGGCCAAGACGAGCGGCGCCCTCGCCCGCCACCACGCCGCCGGGCTGCCCTACCTCGCCATTCTCACCCATCCCACCACGGGCGGCGTCACCGCCAGCTTCGCCACCCTCGGCGACGTCATCATCGCCGAGCCGAACTGCATGATCGGCTTCGCCGGTCCCCGGGTCATCAAGGAGACGACCCACCAGAACCTGCCCCCCGGCTTCCAGACCGCGGAATTCCTCCTCGAGCACGGCCTCGTCGACATGATCGTGTCCCGCACCGTCATGCGCGAGCGCATCGGGGAGCTGCTCGGCTACATGCTGCCGGCACGGCAGGCGGCGTGAGGGGCCGGATCGCGGGGGGAGCCGGCGCCCTCCTGCGGATTTCGCCCTCCTGCGCCCCCTCCACCGGACGAGGGCCGTCCCCCGGAGGACGGAGGGAGGGACTCTCAGCCCTTCCCGCCGAAGATCCCCTTCAAGCCCTTCTTCCCCTTCGCCGGAAAGACCTCGGCGAGCGCTTGGACGAGGGCGTGGGCGATCAGGTCCTGGTATTCGGGCCGCTGCACCAGCAGTTCCTCCTCGCGGTGGATGATGACGCCGCATTCCAGCAGGATCGCGGGCATCGTCGCCGACTTCAGCACGACGAGGTCGGTGAACTCGTAGACGCCGGTCCTCTCGTCGAGCAGGGGGCGGTTCTCCCCCTGGATCGGCTCGGCGTGGTGCAGGGTGGGGCGCAGGCCCGCCCCGTGGAGCGCCGCCCCGACGCTCAGGGCCAGCTCGCGGCTCTTCTCCGCCTTCGGGTTCTTGGCCGAGGCGAAGACGCTGTAGCCGCGGAAGTTGTCGGCATAGTCCCGCTCCACCCCTTCGTGGATCCACTTGCGGAGGTATTTGTCGTTGACCGAGTCGTGGTGGATCGAAATGAAGCAGTCGGCCTTCCCCCGCGCCGCGATGGCGGGCCGCTCCTTCAGCGAGGAGACGGTGCCGTCGGCGTTGACGAGGATCACCTTCGCCCCGGCCCTCTCCAGCACGGAAGCGATGACCCGGGCCGTCGCCGTATTGAAGCCAAGCTCCGGCAAGCCGCGGGCGCTCCTCGCCCCTGGCTTGAGGCGGTAGTGGCCCACGTCGAGGGCGACGCGCAGGCCCGCGAGCGGCTGCCCCTTGAACTCGGGCTTCTTCCATGTCGCGCCGTCCTGGGCCGCGACCGGAAGGAAGGGCGCGAGACAGGCAAGGAGAAGGGCGAGGGAGCGGGGCGACATGCGGAAAGGTCCACCCGTCCACGGCATCGGGCAAGAGGCTCTTCCGATCCAAGCCTCTTGCCTCTGGAAGCATCCCCTGTTAGCCTCCCGCCATGAATCGACGCGACTGGCTCAAAGGCACCTCGGCGACGGGCCTCGCCCTTCTTTCCTCCCGCTGGGCGGTTTCGTCGGACGCGGCGGCGGATCTCTCGACGCGCTTTCCCGCGCTCGCCGACGCCGTGCTGGCGCGGGCGGCGGCGCTGGGGGCGTCCTTCGCCGATTTCCGCCTCATGCAGCTCGAGGAGGAGTCGCTCTACGTGCGCGAGGAGATGGTGCAGGGGGTCCGCGCGGAGGCCTCCCTCGGTGGCTCGGTCCTCGTCGACGGAGCCTGGGGTTTCGCGGCGAGCGGCGAGATCAGCGAGGCGCGGCTCCTCGCCCTCGTCGAGTCGGCCGTGGCCCTCGCGAAGGGACAGGGGGGCTGGCGCACCCGGCCCGTCGAGATCGAGACCCTGCCCGCGCACGCCGGGCGATGGGAGATGCCGGTGGCGGTCGATCCCTTCGCCGTTCCGCTGGAGGAGAAGGTCGAGCGCCTCCTCGCCATCAACCGCGCCGCCCTCGCCAAGGGCGCCGGCTACTGCCATTCCCACGTCTCCGCCGTGCGCGAGAGAAAATGGCTCGCGAACAGCTTCGGCACGCGGGTGGAGCAGTCGCGCCTGCGTCTCCATCCCGGCTTCGGCGTGACCGTGGTCGATCCGAAAAGGGGCGAGTTCGCCTCGCGCACGAGCCTGCGGCCGCCCCGCGCCGCCGGATGGGAGCACCTCTCCGGCTGGGACGCCGCCGCCGAGGCCGCCCTCGCCGTGGAGCAGGCCAAGGAGAAGCTGGCGGCGCCGCCGGTGCGGCCGGGCCGCTACGACCTCGTCATCGCCCCGAGCAACCTCTGGCTGACCATCCACGAGACCGTCGGACATCCCACCGAACTCGACCGCGCCCTCGGCTACGAGGCCAACTACGCCGGCACGTCCTTCTGCACGCCCGAGAAGCTCGACGCCCTGCAATACGGCAGCGGCCTGGTGAATCTCTTCGCCGACCGCAGCGCCGAGGGCGGGCTCGCCACCGTGCGCTGGGACGACGACGGAGTGGAGACTGCGGGGAAGGAGTTTCCCATCGTCAAGGACGGCGTCTTCCGCAACTTCCAGATGGCCCTGGGCCAGGCCGCCCTGATCGGGCGCGAGGACGGGTCGAACGGCTGCGCCTACGCCGCCGGCTTCGACGCCTTCCCCATCCAGCGCATGCCCAACCTCTCCCTCCAACCCGGCACCGACGGGCAGGCCGACGCCGACAGCCTCGTCGCCGACGTCGAGGACGGTCTCTACATCGAGGGCAACGGAAGCTGGAGCATCGACCAGCAGCGCTACAACTTCCAGTTCACCGGCCAGATCTTCCACCGCATCCGGGGCGGCAAGCTGGACGGCATGGTCCGCGACGCGGCCTACCAGGGGAACTCGGTCGACTTCTGGAACGCCTGCGACGGGCTCGGCGGCGCCCCGAGCTACGAACTGGGCGGCGCCTTCAACTGCGGCAAGGGCCAGCCCTCGCAGGTCGCCCCGGTCTCGCACGGAGCCGTCCCGGCCCGCTTCCGCCGGATCAACGTGCTCAACACCGCCGCCGAATCGGGCGAGGAGACCGCCGGGGCCGGATTCTCCTGCAGCGCGCGCCGCCGCTGGGCCTGAAGGATCCAACGAAGATTCCCCGCTCGCTGCGGACACGCGCCCCCGTCCGAGTCCTCGCCGAGGCGATGCGGAATCACAAACTGTGAGGTGGGGTCCCGCGCGGAGACGCGGAGGTCTTTTTGAGTTTCTTTATTCTCCGCACCCCTGCGTTCCTGCGAGAGGCCCATTGCGATTTGCCTTGAATTTCGGGAATTAATTCCGTATTTTCCATGCAAATGCTTCCGCGTCACGCAGAATCGGAGCTTCGTCTTCGCTTGCAGCAGTTTCCCGCCGTCGCCTTGCTGGGGTCGCGGCAGGTCGGGAAGACCACGCTGGCGCGGTCTCTGACCTTCGACAAACCGTGCCATTACCTCGATCTGGAGCGTCCCTCGGACCTGGCGAAGCTGGCCGACCCGGAACTGTATCTCGGGAGTTTGGGAGGGCAGTTGGTCATTTTGGACGAAATCCAGAGAGTGCCCGATTTGTTTCCGGTTCTGCGCTCCTTGGTGGACGAACGACGCCGACAGGGAGAGCGCAGCGCCCAGTTTCTCCTGCTGGGGTCCGCCTCGCCGGATTTGCTCCGCCAAAGTTCGGAGACCCTGGCCGGGCGCATCAGCTTTCTGGAGCTGCCGCCCTTGCAGAGGAGGGAGCTGCCATCCGATGCCGAAGCGCAGGACCGCCACTGGTTTCGCGGCGGCTACCCCGACAGCTATCTGGCCGGCAGCGACGCGGCGGCGATGCGCTGGTGCGATGATTTCATCACCAGCTATGTGGAGCGCTACCTGCCCCAGCTCGGGGTCGCCGCCTCGCCCGTTCAGCTCCGCCGTTTCTGCTCCATGCTGGCCCACCAGCAGGCGGCCACGGTCAATTTCTCCCAACTGGGCAACTCGCTCGGACTCGATGCCAAGACGATCCGGCATTATCACGATTTGCTCTCCGGTCTGTATCTCATCCGCAGCCTGCCCGCCTGGAGCCGCAACGCGGGGAAACGCCTCGTGAAGTCGTCAAAACTCTATTGGCGCGACACGGGCCTGCTGCATTGCCTGCTCGGTCTGCGCGATCTGGAGCAGGTGCTGGGGCACCCGGTCTGCGGGCATTCCTGGGAGGGCTACTGCATCGAGCAGATTGTCCATCACCTGCCCGCCGGGACGCAGGCCTCCCACTATCGCACCCATGCCGGGGCGGAGGTGGACCTGGTGCTGGAATTCGCCGATGGCCGCAAGCTCGCCATGGAGATCAAGCGCACCTTGTCGCCGAAGCTCACTCCGGCCTTCCGCGAGAGCATGACGACGCTCGGCTCCACCGGAGGGGTGTTTCTCCTGCCCGGAGGAGACCGCTTCCCTCTCTCCAAGGAGGTCGAAGCCATGTCCCTGGATGCCTGGCTTCAGGAAGCCCTCGCTGGGACGCGAGGAGGCTGAGACGCGGGGAATTGAAATCGCAAACAGTCTGCACCTCATTGCCTTGGCGGTGAGACCCCGGGCTTCGAGCCTTGCCGGCGACCACTTCCTCCGCTTCCCGGCGGACTGCCCATCCGGACGCCCGACGCGAGGGGGCATGGATTCGCCCTCACCCCCTCAACCCGCGCCGCAGCAGGAGAAGGAGCGCCCAGGCCAGCAGAGCCGCGGAGAAGCCGGCGAGGCGAAGCCGGGGATGCTGGCGCATCACTTTCAACCAATGGCTCCTCATGGCGAAGGTCTCGGAGGGCCAGGCCAGATTGACGAAGAAGCCGCGGTTCCGCCCCAGCGGAGCGGTGGTGCGGACGAGGATTCCCCCGCCCTCCTCCCGCCGCTCCCACGCGGGCCCGTCGCGGTCGGCGGAGCGATCGACGCCGTCCAGCGACGGGGTGAAGCGCGTGGCGGCCACGCCCTCGGGCAGGCGGATCCTCACGGACGCCTCGTCGATGGGAAGGGCGGGCAGCGGACCGGCCACGTCGAAGACGGTGGAGAACTCCCCCTTTCCCTGACGCCAGTCGGCCTCCATGCGCCCGCGGACGAGATAGCGGTGCTCGCGGTGCTCGAGAAGACGGTCGGCCTCGCCGACGTAGAGAGACAGATACCCCTCGCTTCGCTCCACGTGAAAGGGCTCGGTCTCGCCGTCGCGGCGCACCTCGAGGATCTCCAGCTCGTTGTCGAGGATGAGGCCGCCGGGCCCCCGGAAGACCGTGAGATAGTTCAACAGAGGCCCCCTCTGGACCACCGCCCCGGCGACGCCGAGACGGAAGCGCTGCTCGAAGGCGACGGTGCCGTCCCGGCGGATCTCGTATTCGGCCTCCAGGGAATGGATCCGCTCGGCGGGATCGGGGGCGACGGTCTCCTCGGCGGCCCCGAGCGCCGACGAGGCGAGGAGGATCGCGACCAAGGCCAGCGCGGAAGGAGCACGGCGCCGGGACGGCAACCACGCGGTCCGCCCCATGACCTCCACGCGCCCTTTACCGGCAGAGCGCCTCCGATCCGTTGCCATGTTGGGATTCAAGGCCGTCACGCTAGCCCAGAATCGCTCGGATGCTTTCCGAAAATTCCAGCAATCACAATTTCTCCAACAGCTTGTCGTGGATCCCGTCGAAGCCTCCGTTGCTGAAGACGACGATCACGTCGCCGTCGCGAGCCTCGCCTTCGAGCCGGGCGACGATGGCGTCGGCGCCGGGCTCGTAGAAGGCCGGCAGCCCCCGCCCGCGCAGAGTCCGCATGAGCATGTCGGTGTCGAGGCGCTCGTCCTCGGCGAGCTTGTCGGCACGGGCCACGGCGGCGAGGCAGACCCCGTCGGCCTGGCCCAGCGCCTCGGCCAGGCTCTCCTGGAAGACGCGGCGGCGCGTCGTGTTGGAGCGCGGCTCGAAGATCGCCCAGAGCCTCGCCCCCTCGAAGCGCCTCCTCATCCCCGCGAGGGCCTCGCGGATCGCGGTGGGATGGTGCCCGAAATCGTCCACCACGACGATGCCCCGGGCGGTCGTGCCCCTCACCTCCTGGCGGCGCTTCACGCTGCGAAAGGCGGCGGCGGCGGCGCGGATCGCGGCGGGCTCGACTCCGGCGAAGCGTGCCGCGGCAATGGCCATGGCGGCGTTGCGGACGTTGTATTCGCCGTTCATCCCCGTCTCGTAGCGCTCTCCCTCGAGGGTGAAGGCCGTGCCGTCGGAGCGGTAGTCGACTTCGGTGATGCGGGCTTCGCAGTCCGCCCCGAAGCCGACCCGTTTCATCGGGGAATGGCCTTCCTTGGCGAAAACGGCGAGGGCATTGGCGTCGTCGCCGTTGAGAAGGACCAGCCCGTTCTCGGGCACGAGGCGGACGAGATGGCCGAAGGTTCTTTTCACCGCCCCGAGGTCGTCGAAGATGTCGGCGTGGTCGAACTCCAGGTTGTTGACGATGACGAGCTCGGGCAGGTAGTGGACGAATTTCGAGCGCTTGTCGAAGAAGGCGCTGTCGTATTCGTCGCCCTCGAGGACGACGGTGTCCGATCCCGCGAGCCGGGCGCCCTGTCCGAGATTCTCCGGGATGCCGCCGATGACGAAGTCCGGTCGCCGCCCCGCCGATTCCAGGATCCAGGCGAGGAGCGAGGAGGTCGTGGTCTTTCCGTGGGTGCCCGCGACGACGAAGTTGCGCCGTCCGCGCAAGGCCTGCTCCCGGAGCAGCTCGGGCAGGGAGACGTAGTGGAGCTTGCGGCGCAGGACCTCCTCGACCTCCGGATTTCCGCGGCTCTGGGCATTGCCGACCACGAAGAGATCGACGTCGTCCGGCAGGTTCTCCGCCTTGTAGCCGTCGAGGATGGCGATGCCTCGCGATTCCAGAAAGGACTTCATCGGATCGTAGACGGAGGAGTCGGATCCGGTCACGCGGTAGCCCGCGTCGCGGAAGGCGGCGGCCACCGAACCCATCGCGGTGCCGCAGATGCCCATGAAATAGAGGTGTTTGGCTGCTTCGGAGGAGGAGGTCATGACAGGGGGATGGACGGAGAGCGAAAGGGGAGTCTCTAAGCCGCCTCGCCGCCGCCCGCAATGGCTTTTGTCGGATACGGCGGCGCACGGCGGGGGCTTTCGTCCGCCCGCCGTCTTCCTCCGCTTCGCCCCGGCGTTCCCGGCGCTTGGGCCGCCGCAGCGCGCCCGATCACCGCCCCCCTCGGTCGTCGGAGGTCCCGGCCTTCCGGTTCCAGAAGATCACGAGATTCTTCGTGGAGCGCCCTGAGACGACGAGATCGAGCCGTCCGTCGCCGTCGAGGTCGGCGACCTTGAGATCCTCGGCGGCGACGAGGTCGCGGGCGACCCAGAAGGGCGGATGCCACGAACCGTCCGCCTTTTGGAAGAAGAGCTTCACGCCGACGTGCCCCTCCGCGTCGGGATTGCGCCAGCCGACCACGAGGTCCTCCCGGCCGTCGCCGTCGAAGTCCCCGACGCCGAGGGCGTGGCCTTGGCTGAGGGAGTCGGTCAGGAGATGGCGCGTCCAGCGGCCGTCGCCGCCCTCGCGGTAGACGGCGAGGTCGCTGCCGTGGAAGGGCTCGACGGTGGCGACGAAGTCCGCGCCCTTCGCGATCTCGCCCACTCCGCGGATGGGCGGGGTCGAGTTCTCCGGCGTGATCAGGGGGAGGGATTCCCCGCCCCCGGCTTTCTCCCGGACGACGCCTTCGGCGCCGCCGATGTAGAGATGGCCGTCGCGGAAATCGAAGTTGTGCGTGACGTGCAGTCTGGCCCCGAGGACCTCGTGCGACCAGGCGGAGGCGTCGCCGGCCTTCGCGGGATCGACGCGATAGACCCGCGCGTTGACGAAATTCTCCCCTTCGCCGCCCTGGTTGCCAATGCCGTGCAGGGGCAGGACGACGAGCTCGTGGCCCGCCTCCGTCGGGATCCACCGCATGCGATGGGTGGTGGGGTCGTGGTAGAGCGGCACGGGGCGCCAGGGGCCTTTCCCATCGGGCGGACGCACCAAGTGGAGGACCGCGCCCGACTGGGCCTCGTCGCTGGTCTGGCCGGGATTCCACTGGGCCCCGACGGTGATCTCGACCTTGCCGTCGCCGTCGAGGTCGGCGGCGGCGACGCAGACGTTGTCGCGGAGGGTGAGATTCCTCGCGATGCCCGCCTTCTCCCAGCCGGGATTGCGGAACCAGGAGATCTCCCGCTTGTCGACGAGGATCACGTCGTCCCTGCCGTCGCCGTCCACGTCGCCCAGGGCGAGTCCGTAGCCGATCTCGACGGCGTCGTCGATCGTCTGGGCCTCGAAGCGGGGCAGGTCCGGCGGCGGGGCGGCGGCGAGGATTCCGGGCAGGAGGAGGAAGCCGAGGGCGGGGCGGAGCGTGCGCATGGAAAAGGACGGTCTCCGCAGTGAACCTCAAAGAGAGGCGATCCACCAGCCCAAAATCGGCGGGATGACGGAGCCGCAGGGCGGCGATGCCCGGAATCAAGCGACGGAATTATTTACCAAGGGAATTCGCATTCCGACCGGTATTCGATTAAGACTAGCGGGAAGCATGGCGACACGAATGCGAGCAATGGCTGTAGCGGGGGCGCTCGCGTCCTTCGTCCTCGCTTCCTGTTCCGTGAAGGTCAAGGTCCAGGAGAAGTGGGAGCCCTCCCTCCGCAAGCCCATCCCCCTGGCCGAAGCCACCCGGACCTGGAGCGAGATGCGGGCGGGCCGTCAGCCTTCCGAATCCGACCTCGCCACCTACAACGCGGCCGTGCGGGGGGCCGTGGTGCAGATCGCGTCGAACTGGGCCGAAGGGGGCGGACGCACGGCCCTCCTCAGGACCGATCTCGGCGAAACCGAGCTGCGGGCCTGCGCCGCCGACGCCTCCTGCCTCGCCCGCGCCGAGGAGATCGTGCCGGCCGACTTCGTGAGGGTGCGCGGCGGCCTGCGGTCGCAGTCCTCCGTCGCCGGAATCGGTGCGCCGCTCATCGTGCGCCAGCCCAAGGCCGAGGACGATCCCATGATCCCCGAAACCGGACTTTGGGTGCCCGTGACCGCCCTGCTCAATCTCGACCAGCCCCAGGCCCCCGTGCTGGAGATGATCGACCCGATCTCGAAGCGGACCGTCTCGCTGGGCGGCACCAGCTTCCCCCTCTCGGCGAACTACACCGCCGCCTTCGCCCGCGACTTCCGGGACCGCCAGTTGCAGTTCGAGAACCTCTCCGGGCTGCTCCGCTTCGACCGCTTCGCCGACCGCACCGGCCTCTACCGCGTCACCCCCCTCGATCCGGCGAAGGAGCCCTGCCTCTTCATCCACGGGATCAACTCCAGCCCCCTGACCTGGGGCGAGACGCTCAACCGCCTCTACGGCGATCCCGCGATCCGCGAGCGCTACGAGTTCTGGACCTTCGGCTATCCCACCGGCGCGACCATCCCCTACATGGCCGCGGAGCTCCGCGACGCCATCCGCGGGATGCTCGACTTCCGCGAGTCCCGCGGCGCGAAGGCGCAGCGGGTCACCGTCGTGGGCCACAGCATGGGCGGACTCCTCGCCAAGGCCATGACCTTCTCCAGCGGCGACCGGGAATGGGGGGAGCTGTTCAAGGTGCCCATCGACGAACTCGATATCTCAGACCGGCGGCGCGAGACCCTGCGCCGCATGATCTACTTCGAGCCCATCCCCGAGATCCGCCGGGTCGTCTTCTGCGCGGTGCCCCATCGCGGCAGCCGCCTCGTCGAGCAACCCGGCGCGAAGCTCCTCGGCGACCTCGTCGAGGTCCCGGCGCAGCTCCTCGCCCTGTCCACCGAGATCGTCGCCCGCAGCGCCCATGCCCTGACGCCGACGGGGCTGGAGTTCACCCGCGACCGCCTGACCTCGATCGACCAGCTCGGCTCGGAGGCCTGGACCACCGCCGAGTTCCTCAACAAGCCCCTCAACCCCGCCGTCGCCTACCACTCCCTGATCGGGAACAACCGGCTGCCGCACGTCCCGCTCGAACGAGGCGGAGACGGCATCGTCCCCTACCGCAGCGCCCATGTCGAAGGCGTCGCCTCCGAGCTGGTCGTGCGACCCTCCGGCCACGGCGTCCATCGCACCGACGAGGGCATCGAGGAGATCCGGCGCATCCTCAAGCTGCCCTGAGGGAAGGGCGGCGCCCGCCCCCTTGCGCCCGAGGG
>CAYMMC010000055.1:0-10888 GCA_964391125.1 uncultured Akkermansia sp. | reverse complement strand
GGCGCCGAGGACATCGCGCGGCTCAAGGCGGCGCTCCTCGCCTCCGAGCTGACCGTCTCCCAGATGGTCGCCACCGCCTGGGCCTCCGCCTCCACCTATCGGGATTCGGACAAGCGCGGCGGCGCCAACGGCGCCCGCATCCGCCTCGCCCCCCAGAAGGACTGGCCCGTGAACCAGCCCAAGGAGCTGGCCAAGGTGCTCGCCACCCTGGAGCGGGTCCAGAAGGAATTCAACGAAGCCCAGGAGGGCGGAAAAAGGATCTCCCTCGCCGACCTCATCGTTCTGGCCGGTTCCGCCGGCGTGGAGGAAGCGGCGCGACGGGCCGGGCACGAGATTTCCGTGCCCTTCTCCCCCGGCCGGACCGACGCCACCGACGAGATGACCGACGCCGCCTCCTTCGACGTGCTGGAGCCCCGCCACGACGGCTTCCGCAACTTCTTCGGCAGCGATCCCCGCACCGGTCCCGAAGCCCTCGTGGACCGCGCCCAGCTTCTTTCCCTCACCGCGCCCGAGATGGCCGTGCTCGTGGGCGGAATGCGCGTGCTGGGAACGAATGCGGGCGAGCCGGGGCACGGCGTCCTCACCGACCGTGTCGGCACGCTGAGCAACGACTTCTTCGTCCACCTGCTCGACATCGGCACGGAATGGAAGAAGTCCGACGGGGACGACCACCTCTACACCGGCGCCGACCGCAAGAGCGGGGAGGCCAAGTGGACCGCCAGCTCCGTGGATCTCGTGTTCGGATCGAACTCCCAGCTGCGCGCCATCGCGGAAGTCTACGGCAGCGCCGACGCGGAGAAGCGGTTCATCGGCGACTTCGTCGCGGCCTGGACCAAGGTGATGAACCTGGATCGCTTCGATCTCGCGCTCTGAGTGGAGCGCCGATTCCGGGAGACCTCCCGGGCCCGACCCCATTCCGGCGACTCCCCCCTTCTCGCCGGGATGGGGTTTCGGGCGTTTTGGCGGGCGTTTCGGCTCTTGGAGACTTCGAACGCGTACCTTGCCCTCGCGCCGTCCCGAACCGACCCCTTGCACCGCCGCATGATCCACCTTCGCCGCCGCCCTTTCCCTACACCTTCTTCTACGGCTACGCCAACGGCTGGTTCGGCTACCTGCCGACTGCGGCCGCGTTCGCCGAAGGCGGCTACGAGCCCCGCGTCACGCCGTTCACCCCGGTCGCGGCGGCAGCCCTGATCCAGCTCGTCAACGAGACCATCCGAGGACAAGCGCCGCGCCCCCTCGCGTAAAAGCCACATCCCCCACCCCACCATGAACCCCCGCCTGCCTCCCCGTCCCTTCGGCCTTCTCGCCGCACTCGCCCTGGCCGTCCTGGATGCCGAGCCTTCCCGCGCCGACGAATCCGGCGGAAGCGCCTTCTCCTGGCCCGAGGGCAAGCGCATGGCCCTGAGCTTGAGCTTCGACGACTCCCGCGTCAGCAACGTGGAAAGCGGCATCCCCCTCCTCGACGAGCTCGGCATTCGGGCCACCTTCTTCGTATTGCCCCACGCGGTGGAGAAGGAGCTGGCCCGCTGGAGGGACGCCGTGGCCCATGGGCACGAAATGGGCAACCACTCCCTGCTGCATCCCTGCAGCGGCAGCATCACCGGCGCCAAGGGCACGCCGCTGGAGGAATACACCATCGAGAGAATGCGGACGGAGCTGGAGGAGGCCAACGTCCGGATCGAGGCGCTTCTCGGCGTGAAGCCCAAGGTCTATGCCTATCCCTGCGGACTCACCTACGTGGGCAAGGGACGCGAGACCCGCAGCTTCGTCCCCTTGATCGCCGAGATGTTCCTCGCCGGACGCGGCTGGCTCGACGAGCGCCCCTTCCACGTCGAGCGCGGCGACCTCGCCCAGCTCGCCGGCGTCAAGATGGACGGCGAAACCATGGAGAGCCTGCGCCCCATGTTCGACCTGGCACAGCGCGAGGGCCGCTGGCTCGTCCTCGCCGGACACGACACCGCGGCATCCGGCGGAGGCCTCACCACCCATCATTCCCTGCTCCGCGAGCTTGCCGCCTACGCCAAGGATCCCGCCAACGGCGTCTGGATCGCCCCCGTCGGCGAGGTCGCCGAATACGTGAAGGAGCGGTTGGAGGCAGCCCGGAAGACCCCATAGGCGGGCGGACCAGGGCGGAGGGGGGGGGAGCCAAGGGCGCCGCGTCACCCGATTTCTCCGCCGGGACGCACTGCGGCCGGGCGGACCGGGATGCCGCGCCGGGCGAGGTAGTCCTTCACGTCGGCGACGGTGTATTCGCCGAAGTGGAAAATGCTCGCCGCGAGGACGGCGTCGGCCTTGCCCCGGTCGAGGACCTCGACCATGTGGTCGAGATTCCCGGCGCCGCCGCTGGCGATCACGGGGATGGGCACCGCCCCGCTGATCGCGGCGGTGAGGTCGATGTCGTAGCCGGCCTTGGTCCCGTCGGCGTCCATGCTGGTGAGCAGGATCTCGCCCGCGCCCCGCTCGTGCATCTCCTTCGCCCAGGCCAGGGCGTCGAGCCCGGTGGCGGTGCGTCCGCCGTGGGTGTAGACCTCCCAGCCGCTTCCGTCGGCCTTCCGCTTCGCGTCGATCGCCACGACGATGCATTGGGCGCCGAAGGCCTTCGCGCCGGCCGAGACGAGGTCGGGCGTCTTTACCGCGGCGGTGTTGACCCCCACCTTGTCGGCGCCGGCGAGGAGCATCTCCCGCATGTCCTCGACCGTGCGGATGCCGCCGCCGACGGTCACGGGCATGAAGCAGCGCTCGGCGGTGCGGCGGACCACGTCGACCATGGTCCCGCGCCCGTCCGAGGAGGCGGTGATGTCGAGGAAGACGAGCTCGTCCGCCCCCTGGCGGTTGTATTCCATGGCGCAGTCGACCGGGTCCCCGGCGTCGCGGAGGTCGACGAAGTTGGTGCCCTTGACGACCCTTCCGTCGGTGACGTCGAGACAGGGGATGATGCGCTTGGCGAGCATGGGAAAAGCGGCACCATAGCAGTCCGCGCGGCCCGCGTCGTGGAAAGGATTGGGATAATTTTAGATAATTTTCAAAAAAATCTGGAAATCCAAGAAGATTTATGTTTAAGTTTGATTTACCATCTCCGTTTCCCTTGCCGCTCCCATGGAAACCGTCGCCTCAGAATCCGCTCCCGATACGCTCCCGCATAGTGAGGATTCCTTCGCCGTCATCCCTCGGAACTGCGACACGGCGGTGGTCTATTGGAATCTGACGAGCGAGCGCCACCCCATGCACTCGAAGGTGCGGCTCTGCCTCCAGATCAACGGTCGCGAGACCGAAGCCGAGGAGACCATCTACCTCCACCGCGAGTCGGGCCATTTCATCGTCCCCCTGCTCGCCGAGGACCGGGAATACTCCGTCGCCCTCGGCTGGAGCGACGCCCACGGCTTCCGCTCCCTCTTCGAGCAGACCGTGCGTCTGCCGGACTTCCCCGGGAGCTCCGCCGGCGCGATGAGCTCGTCCCTCAGCTACCGAGGCGCCCATTTCTGGCCGAAGGTCGGCGCTTCGGTCAACTGAGATCCCTCCTCCGCCAGCCCTTCCGAGCGTGCCCGACGCCAGCCGCATCCACGACGAGCGACTCGACCAGTTCCTCGAATACCTCTCGGTCGAGAGGAACTGCTCGCATCGGACCTTGTCGAACTACCATCACGCCGTCTCCCTCTTCCGGGAATGGCTCCCCCCGTCCAAGGATTGGGGCGACGTGGAGCCCGACGACTTCCGCGACTACCTCTTCGAGCTCATGCGCGGGAAGCTCGCCCGCGCCACGGTGCGCCTGCGCTGCGCCGCTCTGAGGAGCTTCTACAAGTTCCTCGTGCGCCGCGGCGGCTTGAAGACGAATCCGATCGCCGACGTCCAACTGCCCAAGGCGGAGAAAAAGCTGCCCGTCGTCCTCGACGAGAGGCAGGTGACCGAGCTGCTGGAGAAGCCCCTGCAGATCAAGCAGGCGAAGCAGGCCCCCGCGTGGACGGCGGCTCGGGACGCGGCGATCCTGGAGCTTTTCTACAGCTCCGGCGTGCGGATCGCCGAGCTCGCCGCCCTCGACGTCGAGGATTTCGACTTGCACGGGGAATGCGTCCGAGTCTTCGGAAAGGGGAGCAAGGAACGGATCTGCCCCGTGGGAACCTTGGCGGCGGAGGCGATCCACCGCTACCGCAACGCCGCGAAGGTGATGTCGGGTCCGCTCTTCATCGGCAAGTCCCGGAAACGCCTCACGGCTCGCTCCATCTCCAACGTCTTCCGGAAATACCAGGTCCATTGCGACATCCCGCAGAAGGCGAGCCCGCACAAGCTGCGCCACAGCTTCGCGACCCACCTGCTCGACCGCGGCGCCGACCTCCGCAGCGTGCAGTCCCTGCTGGGGCACGCCAGCCTCTCCACCACGCAGATCTACACCCACGTCTCCATCGAGCGGATGCGGCAGGTCTACGAGAAGACGCATCCGAGGGCGTGAGGGGCGGTCCGCCCCCCTCCAGGGAGCGCCGGAGCCCGGAGTCCGCCGGACGGGCGCCATCGCGCCCTCCCGCACCTTGCGCCGCCCCCCTCCTCCGCCGTAGAGTCCCCCCATGCCCCTGCCGCGCCTCCCCCTGCTGGTCTCCGCCCTCGCCCTCGGGGGCCTCGTCCCCTCCCCCGCTCCGGGGAGCGACGACCCGATCGCCTTCGCCGACCTCTTCGCGCCCGAGCACGACTACTGGAACCGCACGCCGAAGGATCCCTTCACCCTGCTCAAGGACGATCTGGAGCAAGGCCGGCTCGAGCTCGACACCTCGTCGGAAAAGGCCTACCTGACGGATCTGCTACGCGCCCTGAAGATCCCGGCCGAGACCCAGACCCTGGTCTACTCGACCACCAGCCTCCAGCTCAGCCTCATCTCGCCGCGCAACCCCAGGGCGATCTACTTCAACGACGATCTCTACCTCGGCTACATCCCCAAGGGCAAGATCGAGATCGTCTCGATCGATCCGGAGCTGGGCGCGATCTTCTACATCTTCGAGATCCCCAAAGCAGGGGCGCGCCCGGTGGCCGAGCGCTCGCGGCGCTGCATGAACTGCCATTCCGACGAGGACACCCGGCAGGTGCCGGGCGTCGTGATCAAATCGGTGATTCCCGGCCCCACCGGCGGCAGCCTCGAATCCTACCGCCGCGGACTCTCCGGGCACGGCATCCCGCTCTCGGAGCGCTTCGGAGGCTGGCACGTCACCGGGGCGGAGGGCATCGGCCCGCACTGGGGGAACCTCGTCGGGCGCTTCACTCCCGAGGGCATCGCCACCACCCCCCTCCCGCCGGGCGAGCGCTTCGACTGGTCTCTCTTCCCCGTGGCCACGAGCGATCTGCTCGCCCACCTCCTCCACGAGCACCAGGCAGGCTTCGTGAACCGGGTCGTCGAAAGCCACTACCGGCTCCGCACCGCCCTGGCCCGGGGAAAGGGCCGTCTCCTCCAGCCCGACCAGGACGATGTCGCCCGCCAGATCGAGGAGCTGACGCGCTATCTTCTCTTCGCCGACGAGGCCCCCCTCCCCGCCGGCGGCATCGCCGGCGATCCGGCCCTGAAGGCAGCCTTTCTCGCGGAGCGGCGCCCCGCCGCCTCCGGCGAGTCGCTGCGCGACTTCGACCTGAAGACGCATCTCTTCCGCAACCGCTGCAGCTACATGATCCACACCGCGCTCTTCCAAGCCCTGCCCGAGGGCTTCCGGCGGCGGATCTACCAGCGCCTCGACGAAGCCCTCGCGGCCAGTCCGGCCGACCCGGACTTCGCCTATCTGGAGCCGGACGAAAAGAGGAGGATCCGCGAGATCCTCAAGGAGACGGTGCCCGGCGTGCCCTGGTGAGGCGGTTCGCGAGCGTTCCCCCGCCGCGATTTCGCCATGTCTCCCGTGGGCGCCTTCGGATAGGATCTCCGTCCCAGCCCAAGCCTTCCCCGCCATGCCCGACCGACCGAAAGCCTTCCCCCGCCCCATGAACCGACGGCGTTTCCTCGTCCGCGGTGCCGCCGGATCGGCCGGAATCCTCGGATTTCCCTCGATTTCCCGGAGCGCCCAGGCCAAGGCGGAAGTCAGGGTGGCCGCCGTCGGCGTGGGCGGCTTCGGGCACCGCACGATTTCGGAGGTGGCCTCGCATCCCAAGGTCGTCGTGACCGCGATCTGCGACGTGGATCCCCTCGCCCGCGAGCGCGCCGGAACGCTGTTTCCCAACGCCGGGCGCTTCGCCGACTGGCGGGAGATGCTCGCCGGCGCAGGCGGCGGCTTCGACGCGGTGACCGTCTGCGTCCCGGACCACATGCACGCCCCCGTCGCCGTCGCCTCCATGCGCCAGGGCAAGCACGTCTACGTGCAGAAGCCGCTCGCCCCCACCGTCCACGAATGCCGGGCGATGGCGGAGGAAGCCCGGAAAAGCGGGGTGGTGACCCAACTCGGGAACCAGCGGCGCTCGAGCATCGAGGACCGGACCACCGTCGAGCTGCTGCGCCAGGGGGCCGTCGGGAGGATCAAGGAAGTGATCCTGTGGGAGAACAAGCCCCTGAACTGGTGGCCCAAGCGCACCGTGCCCGGACCGGCGGCGGACCCGGTTCCGGAGGGCTTCGCCTGGGATCTGTGGCTGGGCGTCCGCGAGCCCCGCCCCTTTCTCGAAGGAGCCTACCACCCCATGAGCTGGCGGGCCTGGCTCGACTTCGGGACCGGCGAGCTCGGCGACATGGGCTGCCACCACTTCGATCCAAGCGTGGACGGCCTCGCCCTGTCCGCCCCCCTCAACGTGCGGCAGAACACGGAAAGCGGCAGTCCGGAGCTCTGGGGCCAGCGGCGCGAGGTGGAGTTCGTCTTCGCGGGCACGGAATACACCGCCGGCGAAACCCTCCCGCTGACTTGGTACGACGGCGACCTTCGCCCCGAGGCCTCCCGCATCCAGCTTCCCCCCGGGATGGAGGCCCTCCCCGAATCCGGCGCGTTCTGGGTGGGCGAGCGCGGCAGCCTGTTCAAGTCCTTCCGCGGCGGGATGCCCGTGGTGCTCGACGGGACAGCCCGCGCGGAGGAGGACAATCCCCTGGGACTCGAGCCCCGCAGCCACTACCACGACTGGGTGGACGCCATCCTCTCCGGACGCCGGGCCGTCTCGGACTTCGGGCACGGCGCCCGCCTCACCGAGACCGTGCTCGTCGGCGCCCTGGCCGACCGCTTCCCCCGGCGCTGGCTGGAGTGGGACGCGGACGCCATGGCCTTCGCCGGACTGGAGGAGGCCGACCCTTGGATCCGAAGATCCTACCGCGAGGGATGGGGCATCCCCGGCCTCGGCTGAGCCGCCCCCCGGCGGAGCGACTCTTCCTCCCGACGCAAAGAAAGGCTTCGAGCCAGTTGGTTTTTTCCCAAGGACGTGTAGAGTCCCCGCGTCAGAGGCTGCGGAGTGAAGGCGGGTCAACCCCGCCAGGGCCGGAAGGCAGCAACGGTCGCACGTCCTTCATTGCCGCAGTCCTCTGGCACCTCACGCGGCGGCGGCCTCCAGGTCGAAGACCTCGCGGGCGTCGCTGACGACGCCGGTCACCGCCGCGGCCACCACCATCACGGGGGACATCAGGACGGTGCGCCCGACCGGGCTGCCTTGGCGGCCCTTGAAGTTCCGGTTGCTGGAGCTGGCGCAGAGCTGGTCGCCGACGAGCTTGTCGGGATTCATCGCCAGGCACATCGAGCAGCCCGCCCCCCGCCATTCGAAGCCGGCGTCCTCGAAGATCCGGTCGATGCCCTCCTGCCGGCAGAGATGGTCGACGATCTCCGAACCCGGCACGGCGATGGCGGTGACGCCCGCCGCGACCTGGCGGCCCGCGAGGAACTTCGCCGCCTCGCGGAAGTCGGAAAGGCGGCCGTTCGTGCAACTGCCGATGAAGCAGACGTCCACCGGCGTGCCGACGATGGGGGCCCCGGCCTCGAGCTTCATGTATTCGAGGGCCTCCTCGATGCTCTTGCGGGCCTCCTCGTCGGGCGCGTCGGCCGGCGAGGGGATGCGCTCGTTCACGAAAATGCCGTGGTCGGGCGAGATGCCCCAGGTCACGGACGGGGCGATGTCCTCGGCGCGGATGTTCACCACGTCGTCGTAGCGGCAGCCGGGATCGGAGGCCATCGCCTTCCACGCGGCGACGGCGGCGTCCCAGTCCGCGCCCTTGGGCGAGTAGGGCCGGTCCTTCAGATAGGCGAAGGTCTTCTCGTCGGGGTTGACGTAGCCGCAGCGCGCCCCTCCCTCGATGGACATGTTGCAGACCGTCATGCGCTCCTCCATCGAGAAGCCGTCGAAGACGCTGCCCCCGTATTCGTAGGCGTAGCCGATGCCGCCCTTCGCCCCGAGGAGCTTGATGATGTGCAGGATCACGTCCTTGGCGTAGACGCCCGGCCGCAGCGCTCCGTCCACGTTGATGCGCCGCACCTTCATCCGGCTCAGCGCCATCGTCTGGGTGGCCAGCACGTCGCGGATCTGGGTCGTGCCGATGCCGAAGGCGATCGCGCCGAAGGCGCCGTGCGTCGCGGTGTGGGAGTCCCCGCAGGCGATCGTCGTGCCCGGCTGGGTGATGCCCTGCTCCGGCCCCACGACGTGGACGATCCCCTGCCCCCCGCTGCCGATGTCGAAGAACTTCACCCCGAACTCGGCGCAGTTCCTCCGCAGCGCCTGGATCATCTCCTGGGCCAGCCCGTCCTCGAAGGGCTCCGCCTGGTTCCTCGTCGGCACGATGTGGTCCACCGTGGCGAAGGTGCGGTGGGGATACTTCACCTTCAGGCCGAGATCGCGGAGCATCCCGAAGGCCTGCGGGCTCGTCACCTCGTGGATGAGGTGGGTGCCGATGAGCAGCTGAGTCTGTCCGTTCGACAGCTCTCTGACGGCGTGGGCATTCCAGACTTTTTCGAACAAACTTTGACTCATGCTTCTGATCCGATGGGGCGTTCCGGACGGGAAAGCTAGCACAGCCTCGGTCGAAGGGTAACGGAATCTTTTCCGGAGCCATGGGGCAAAAGCTCGTAAAAGTCCCGTCAATTCGTTGAATTCGACGGGAAACCGGTGTAGGGGGAAGTGCCCTTCCATCGGGGCGAACCAACTATCCGAACCAATATGAAAGTCACCAAACTGATCGAACAACTCTCCGCCGTCGCCCTTGTCGGAGCCGCCCTCGTCCTCGCCAGCTGCGAAAAAACCGTGGAAGGAGTGAAGGAGGACACGGCCACCGCCGTCGACGAAGTGAAGAAGGAAGCCGTCGAGGCCACCGAAGCCGTCAAGGAAAAGGCCGCCGAAGCCACCGAGGCCGTCAAGGAGACGGCTGCGAAGGCCACCGAGGCCGTCAAGGAGAAAGCGAACGAGGCCGCCAAGGCTGCGGAAGAGGCCACGGCCCCCGCACCGGCTCCGGCTCCGGCTCCCGCACCGGCTCCGGCGCCCGCCCCCAACAACTGAGCGCAGTCCGCTTCCAACGAAGCCTTCACTGAAAAAGCTCCGCGTCGGACTGGCGCGGAGCTTTTTTCGTCCCCGGCGGCGGCCGGTCCTCCGAACTCACATGGAACCGGCCGCCGCCGTCGCGGCGCCCGCCACGCCCACGACCACCATCACCACGGCGGCGAGGGCGTAGAGCGCCATCATCGCGATCATCATCACGCCGACGAACTTCCAGAAGGCGCGCTGCTCGTTCAGCGCGGCGACCAGGTTCTGCTCCGCCGGCGCCTCCGTCAGGTCCCGGATCCGGCCCGCGTATTTCGAGAGCTTCGACGCCGGGTAGATGTAGAGAATCGCCATGGCGAAGTAGACCGCGCCCATGCCGATGAGGGACGCGGCCCCCAACCCGGCTCCCAAAGCCTCGGAGCCCTCCTCGCTCGCGGCGGCGATCACGCCGCCGAACAAGCCCATTCCGATCATGGCCAGCCCGCCCAAGCACAGCAGCACCGCCCCGATCCATAGCATCACGCCGAAGAAAAGCACCCAGCCCCGGGTGCGGCGGAGCTGGTCGACCACCGCCGCTCCGACGGCGGACTGCGAATAGGAGTAGGAGAGAGACGGTTCCATGGACCGTTTTTACCGGAACCGCCTTTCCGGAACAAGCCAAATCCACGAGGCGCGATCCCGGCGCCCGCTTGCCTCACCGCGCCGGGAAGACGATGCCGCAGCCCATCGCCTCGGTGCGGGAAACCGCGACCGGCCGCCCCTCGCGGATCGCGGCGAGGGCCTCGCGCAGATCGTGGGTCTTGGCCTCGCGCTGCTGCCTCGTGGGGGAGAGGTAGAGGTCGTTGATGCGACCTTGATAGAGGGTCCTGCCCTCCGGCGAGACCACGACGACCTCGGGGGTGGTCTTCGCGCCGAGATGCCGGGCCAGCTTCTGCTCGGGATCGGCGAGGACGGGGTCGACGAACTCCATCATCTGCGCATGCTGCCTCCGGTCCGCCTCCGTGACCGTCGTGTCGGAATGGACGTAGCGGAAGGCGAAGTCCTCGCCGAAGTCCTTGGCGATCGCGGCCATCTCGGGAGAGAACCTGTTCGAGGTCGGACAGTAGGGCGAGACGAAGAAGACCACCGCCGCCTTCTTGCCGCCGGCGTCGAGGGGGGCGACCCGCTCGCCCCCGAGGTCGAGCAGCTCCGCGACGGGATCGGCGGCCAGCGCCAGGATCGGCAGGGCGAGGGCGAGGGCGAGAACAGGGAGAAGGCGGCTCATGAAGGAACCCCTTAGCGCCGATTGCACCGGAGCGCAAGCGTTCGCCAGCGCTTCGCCCTGCGTCGAGGCGGGGGCCTTCGGGGCTGGAATTCTTTGATCGGCCCGAGCGCGGAGTCCGGACATTGTCCAATGGGGCGGCGGATTTCCGTGGATGGGGTCATCGACCTCGCCTGCAGGGAAGGCTCCGCGTCCAGTCTCTGTGGCCGCGTCCATCGGGCGCGGGGCGGA
>CAYMMC010000054.1:0-11081 GCA_964391125.1 uncultured Akkermansia sp. | reverse complement strand
CCGGAAGCCGACCAAAAAAGGCATCAGAAGGATGCCTTCCCCATCCCTGGATTTGGTGTCTCCTATGCTTTTTTGTGGCCGACATCTCGATTCGACTGGTTTCCTCAATCTCCGCGGACTCCGAAGATCAGGTCGATGGCTCCGGCTTCGGCCGCCATCTCGACGAACTCGCGGATCCTGCCGGACGGGGTATCCCGGTCGGCGCGGAGGTAGACCTGCAGAGGAGGGGCATCCACGAACTTGGCGCGGAGGTGGGCGAGCACCTCGTCCTTCGTGGCGACGCGGTCGCCGATGTGGTAGCGGCCCTCCCCGTCGAGGTGGATGACGTCGCGCGGCGTCCTCTCCGGCTCCGCCGCCGTGGCCGCGACGGGCAGGCGGATCGGCACGCTCAGCTCCTGGTCGGTGATCTTCTGGGTGAGCATGAAGAAGATGAGAAGCAGAAAGGTCATGTCGATCATGGGCGTGAGTTGGAAGCTCACCTCCTCGCCCGTTCTCTTGCGGCGTCGCCTCATCGGTTCAGGCTTCGACCGGGGCGGCGCCGGCAGGCTCGGTTTCGGCGGCGGCGGACTGCGCCGCCCCCTGCAGTCGGATCTCCCCGGAGAGGACGTCGATGGCGAAGCTGGCGTTCTTCTGCACCGCGCCCATCACGCCGAGCAGCTTGTCCCGGAAGAAGAAGTAGAAGAACATCGCCGGAATCCCGACGACGAGTCCGGCGACGGTGGTGATCATCGCCACCTTGATCCCGGCGGCGAGCCCCTTGGCGTCCCCGCTCTGGGTGGCGAGGGCGTCGAAGGACTCGATCATGCCCCAGACCGTGCCGAGCAGGCCGATCATCGGGGCGAGGGTGGCGGAGATGTTGAGGTAGTTCACCCAGACCATCTGCCGATGCTCCTCCTCGTCGAGGGCTTCGGCGGCGGCATCCATCATGCTGGCCTTGTTGGCGAGGTCCCGGTCGAAGTTCACCTTCAGCAAGGCCGCCGACATGACCCGAGCATAGCTGCTGGGATGGGCCTGGCAAAGGTTGTAGGCCGCCATGGCGTCGCGCGAGGCCATGGCGGCGTTGACCTGCTCGACGAGCCTGGGCGGGGCCATCCGCTTCGCCGAAATCTGGACGAAGCAGTAGGCCACCACGCCGATCGTGACGATGGAGCAGCCGAGCAGGACGTGCATCAAGCCGCCGCCCTGCTTGTAGAAGTCGAGGGCGGAGACATCCTGGGCCACGCCCGCGACCGGGTCGGCGGTCTCCTGCGCCCCGAGGGGAAGGGCGAGGAGCGCGCCCGCGAGGGGAAGGAGGAGGAGGGAGGAGATTCGGAGGAGTCGCTTCGGTGGGTTCATGGGTCGTCGATGGAGTTCGGGGGAAGGGTCGCGAGCCGTTTCGCCGCCTCGGCGGCCGGCGCGGTCGAGGGGTAGAGCCGCAGGAGATCCTCGAAGCGCACCTTCGCCTCCTCCGTCTCTCCGACGAAGTGGTGCAACTCGGCGGCGGCGAGCAGTCCGCGGGCGGCGGCCTCCTCGCGGGTGGCGTGGAAGAGATGCGGCCTCAGAAAACGGTCGAGGGCGCGGTGGTAGAGCTCGTGCCGACGTGGGCGAACTTCGTCGTCCTCCATCCATCGCGGATGCTCCTCCTCCAGCTCGCGCAGGGCCTGGAAGTCGGCCGTCGCGAGGAGGTGCTCCGCCTCGATCAGCAAGGCCGGGTCCTCGGTCTCGCGGGCGAGGACGCGGGCCTCCTCCATGGCGGCGGCGAGGTCGCCTTTCGCCATCAGGGCGCGGAGCCGGACCTGCTTCGCGGCGGCGACGTCCCCGGGCGACCAGGCCCTGTCGATGACGAGACCGCAGACGGACAGGGCGCGGTCGGCCCCGCCTTCCGCGTCCTCGCGGAGCAGCGCCCCCGCATAGGCCGCGCCCCAGGCGCCGGCGCGGGAGCGGGGCCGGCGAAGATGGGCGAAATGACGATCCCACCACGTCTTCAAAACCCCGGACGCCGCCGTGGCTCTCCGGGCGAAGGCCTCCTCCTCGCCGGGGGCGAAGGCGAACTCGATCCGCTCGACCTGCTCCATCGGTAAGGTCCGCCGCGCGCTGCCGCCGGGGACCTCCGCCCCGCCCGGGAGGGTGACGTTGACGAGGCGGTCGGTGAGTTCGTCGACGCGGCAGACGAGGGATTCGCCGCCCTTCAGCACCACCACGTCCTGCGACGCCGCCGGGAGGCGGAGGAGGGCGAGGAGGAGGGCGGCGAGCGGCAATCTCATAGCGGCGCCTCCCTTCCCGGCGCCGCCGGCTGCTCTCGCCGCAGCGCCTCGATGCGCTCGGTCGCCTCCCTCGCCTCGGCGAAGGGGCGGAGATCCTCGCGGGCGACGAGCTCCTCGTAGGTCTCGAGCGCCTCGCCGGCGAGCTGCATCCGCTCCAGCGACCGGCCCCGCTCCCAGTAGGCCTGCGCGTTGAGCTCGCCGAACTTTCCGTAGGCCACGTAGAGGCGCTCGAAATAGACGATGGCCTTCCGGTGCTCCCCTTCCTCGGCGTAGGATCGGCCCAGGCGCAGAAGGGCCTCGGCCTTGGCGGCGGCGGAGACGCCGGCGGTCTCCAGCGTCCTCTCCAGCACCGCGCGGGCCTCGGCGGCGCGGCCCGCCGTCTCGTGGAGGCCGGCCAGCTTCAGCCGCACCTCGCCGAGATGGACGGAAGCGGCCATTTCGCGCTCGAAGCGCTCGTAGTAGCCGATCGCCCGATCCAGATCGCCCTCCTCCGCGGCGATGTCGCCGAGGGCGCGGTAGATGCGGTCGCGCTCCACGGCGCGGGGATGCCATTTCCGGATCTCCGAGAACAGCTCCTTCGCGACGAGCCGGTGGCCCGAGGCGAGCTGGGCCTCGGCCACCGCGACGGACACGGCGGGATCGTGGCGCTTCGGGTCGAGCCACCGCGCCAGAGAGAGCAGCTCGGCGCGGGCGCGGTCGCCCCCCTCGACGAGCGCCTTCGCCCAGCCCGCCCTTACCGCCAGGGTCGTCCGGTCGGAGACGACGGCCCGGCTCTTCAGCAATTGGAGCTTTGTCAGGAGATCGGCCTTCGCCTCCGCGCCGCCGGTGGCGTAGACCTTCGGCAATCCCGCGAGGAGGTCGACCACGCTGTGGCGGTCGGGGTCGTCGCCGTGCTCCTCGATCGCCTTCCAATGGATGTCGCGGGCGCGCTCGACCCGGCCCTCCTGCAAATGGGCCCAGCCGATCCAGTGGACCGCCTCGGGCAAGCGTCCGCTTTCGGGATGCCCGGCGACGAAGGCCTCGAAATGCTCCCGCATCGCGGGCAGCTCGTCGAGCAGCCGCAGGGCCTTCCCCTTCTTGAACCAGGCCTCCTCGAAATAGCGCCCCGCCTCGGGCGGAACGCGCTCGTAGGCGGCGAAGCCCTCGTCGTTGCGGCCCTCGCCGAAGAGCGCGTCGCCGAGGAGCAGGTGCGCCTCGGCGGCGAGGGGATCGCCTGGCCAGGCTTCGGCGAAGGCCCCGAGCCGCTCGATGGCCTCGGGATACTCGGCGAGGGAAAAGGTCGAGAAGGCGATCCGGAAGACGGCCTCCTTCCGGTATTTCGGCGTCTTCCAGCGCTCCAGGTAGCCTTCGAGATGGCGGCGGGCCTCGGCGTGGAGGGCGGAGAACGAATGCGCCATGCCCGTCCAGTAGTCGGCGTCTTCGACCATCTCGGATTCGGGATGTCGGCGGCGCACCTGCTCGAACTGGTAGAGCGCCCCCTCGTTGTCGTCCTGCTGCAAATAGAGAAAGCCCTGCATGAAGAGGGCCTTCGCCGCGAACGGGTCCTCGGGGAACTGCTCGACGAGCGCGCCGTAGGCGAGCTGGGCGGCGCCCGGATCTTCCAGCTCGCGCAGGGCCTCGGCCTTCAGGAAGAGCACGGTGGGCAGGGACTTCCCTCCGGCGCCGAAGGCCTCCTCGTAGCGCTCCGCCGCGGCCGCGGCGCGGACCCAATGCCGCACCTCCATCCAGCATTGCACCTGGGCCAGGGCCGCGCCCTCGACCACCGGGTCGGGCGGCAGGGTCGCGAGCATCTCCTCGAGGATCAGAGCCGCCTCGCGGTAGCGGCCCAAGCCTTGGTAGGCCATGGCGAGACGGAATCGCAGGGCCGAGTCGAAATGCTCGGTCCGTTCGAACTGCTCCAGCTCGCGCCGCACCCGGCCCAGGATCGAGCGGAGCTGGAAGACCGCCGCCTGGGCGTTGGGACGAGCTTCCAGCAGAGCGATGCGCTCCTCGATCTCGACGGCTTTGGCGCGTTGATAGTCGATGAGACGGCGGGCCGGCCAGATGCGCTGCAGGCAGGCGATGGCGTCGTGGTGGCGCTCCCGCTCCAGCAGCGCGGCCCCGAGCTGGAGGGCGAGCGACTGGAAGGAGACGACCTGGGTCATGCCGCCGAGGTTGGGGAACTCGCGCCGGAGCACGGCGAGGGCCTCGTCGTGCTGCCCCGCCTGGAGCCGGGCGTGCAGTTCCAGGACGACGGCCCGGCCCGCCGCCTCGGGCGAGGCCTCGCGCACCCGGGGCAACTGCTCCTCGAGGAAGTCGGCCGCCTCGGCGGGAAAGTCCTGCTGCACGTAGAGCGCCGCGAAGAGGAGCAGGGCCTCGTAGCGCTTGAAGGCGCTGTGCCTCTCCTCGGCCCAGTATTCGCCGAAGGCGCGCTGCGCCGCGACCAGCTCGCCGAGGCTCATCAGGCAGATGCCGCGCCAGAAGCGCAGCTCGTCGGCAAGCGACGGCTCGATCTTGGGATCGGCGAGCGATTCGTCGATCCATCCCAACCCCTCGTCGAACTTCCTCAGGCCCACCTTGCAGATGGCGACGAGGGGGCGGTGGAGACGGACGGCCTCCCTCGCTTCCTCCGCCTCGCCGTAGTCGAGGACGAATTTTTCCAACGCCGCCTCGGCCTGGGCGAAGTCGTTCGCCGCGAAGGCGGCGCGACCGCGCTCCAGCAGCTCCGCCGGCCCCTCGGTCTCGATCGCCGGCCCTGCGGACGTCCCTTCCTCCTGCCCCGTCGCCCCGACCGCGGCGCACCACGCGGGGAGGAGAAGGCAAAGCAGGCGGACCATCGACGACGGGGGGTGGCTGATTTCCGCCACCCATCAAGCCAGAAACGCCCGCCTCCCGTCAAACAGAAATTCACTTCCGCCGCCTCGACCGCCTCCCTGGCTCTCGCGGAAAGCGGAGAGGAAGCCGATCTGGAGGGGGGCGGCGCCCGGACCCTTCCCTCAGCGGCGGCGCACGTCGAAATCGACGATTTTGTAGGTGCCCCCGACGTCCTGGAAATAGACGCGGGCCCAGCCGCCGTTGAACTGGAGCAGCATCTTGTCGTCGTAGTAGGGGATGTTGCCGCGGTGGGGGACGTTCCAGTCGAGCTTCGAGACCGCCTGCGGCGTGGCGTACCTCAGGGCCATGTTCCGGTCGAGGCGGATGTAGGCGGTGAGGAAGCGCAAAGCCACGTCGTGTTTCGTCAGCGGTCCTTCGCGGTCCGCCGCGGCGGGCGCCGGACGCGAACCCGCGGCGCCCCGGCCCGAAGTCAGGCTGGAGGACACGCCCATCGACTCGAGCTCCTCCACGCAGGAGGCGAGAAGCAGGACGGCGGCAGAGGCGGCGAGGAGCTGGACGACCCGGGGAATCATCGTGGCCGGAGTGGCATGGACCGAAGACGTGAGTGGGAATCCGGAATTCTAAACCCGGCGTCGCCGATTTCATCGGCAAACTCGCCGGGCGGAACTTTATCCGAGGATCGTGCCGGGGTCCACCGATCCGTCATGGCGGCGGGGACTCCGTCTCGCTGCCGGAGGCGGCGGGGGGGCGGGCAGCCTCCAGCCGGGGCAGGATCACTTTCCGCCGCAGCAGCCAGGAGACCCCGACGAGATCGTAGAGGCCTCGGAGGGCGCGGTCGAAGTTGGTGTACTTGGACGTGCCCGCCGCCCGTTCGCGGTGGTTCACGTCGATTTCGGCGATGCGCAGCCCGGCGTGGGCGAAGATCGCGGGGAGGTAGCGGTGCAATCCGTTGAAGGGCACCAGCAGGTCGACATGGTCGCGGTGGATGGCCTTCAGGGAGCAGCCCGTGTCGCGGACTCCGTCCTGCAGGAAGCAGCGCCGGATCCGGTTGGCGATTCGCGAAGCGGCTCGCCGGCTCCAAGTGTCGCGTCGCTTCGATCGGCGTCCCACGGCCACGTCGCATCCGCCCGAGCGGACGAGCTCGACGAGCTTGGCGATGTCGGCGGGATCGTTCTGCCCGTCTCCGTCGAGCATCACCAGGATGTCGCCCGAGGCGTAGCGCAGTCCGGCGAAAAGGGCCCCGCTCTGCCCGCGGTTCTCGGCGAGGCGCAGCGGGACGACGCCCGGCGCCGAGCGGAGGATCTCCCAAGTGCGGTCCTTGCTCCCGTCGTCGACGGCGACGATCTCGGCCTCCGGCTGGCAGGCGACCAGCTCGCGCAGGACCGCCTCGGCGCATTCCTCCTCGTTGTAGAAAGGGACGACGACGCTGACTCGGTCGTAGCGCGGCTCGTCGTCGCGCAGGCCGGGACGGGTGGAGAATGGGGATCGATATCCGGTACGGGACATGGCGCGGGAGCGAAGGAGAGGTAGCGTCGGCGGCGGACGGCGGCAACCGCTTTTCGGCCCCGGGCCGTACCCGCGAAGGGGATCCGCGATTGAATCCCGGACCCGGTTCGGCTACTGGGAAGGCGCCCCTCCCCCCGCCACCGCCAGCATGAACGCCCTTCCAAGCCTGCGCAAGCGGCTCCGCGCCCTCGCATTGCCCTCCGGATTCGCGCTGTTTCTCTGCTTCGTCCCGGCTTGCGCGGTGTCGCCGAACGGGTCCTCGCCGTCCACCGAAGCCACGGGGAGCGCTCTCGCTGCGGCCCAGGCCCGCCAGGTGCTGGACTATCACAACCGGGTGCGGGCCGAGGCGGGGGCGGGACCCTTGGCCTGGTCCCCCGAAATCGCGCGCTACGCCCAGGAGCGGGCCGAGACCATCGCCCGGACGAGGCGCTTCGCCCACTTGCCCCTCGGGCGGAACCCCTACGGCGAGAACCTGGCCCAGGGCGGGGGCGGCTTCGGCTTGCTGGAGGCCTGCGAAGGCTGGCATGCGGAACGGGCGATGATGCCCCGCGGGGCCCGGACCATGACGCCGGATCTCTTCCGCCGGGGCGTGGGCCACTACACCCAGATGGTGTGGGGGGAGAGCGCCCGGATCGGCGCGGGAATGGCCCGCTACGAAGCGGGAGGCACCGCCTGGACCGTGGTGGTCTGCTGCTACGACCCGCCCGGGAACGCGATGGGGCGGGAAATCCTGCCGAAGCCCTGAGCCCGGACGCGGGCTTGGCGACGCCGGGCGCGGGGCGGCGGTCGCCGCGATCTCAGGACGCCAGCCCGAAATGGCGGGCGATTCTCGCCGCCGTTTCCAAGGGGGGCTCGTCCCGGGGCACGGGCAGCTTCAGAAAGTCCGCCTCGCGTTTGAACCAGGTTTCCTGGCGCTTCGCGTAGCGCCGCGTGGCGAGGCGGATGGCCTCGCGGCAGGCGGGCTCGTCCAGCTCCCCGGCCAGCAGCGCCCGGATCTCCCGCAGCCCGATCGCTTTTTCCGCCGTGGCGGAAAGGCGGCGGAGGCGCGCGACCTCGCCGATCGCGCCCGCCTCGAACATCGCGGCGGTGCGGCGGGCGATGCGCTCGTCCAGATCGGCGCGCTCGCGGAGAAGATGCACGGCACGGATCGCGGGCGCCGCGTCCGCCCATTCGCGCTTCAGCTCGGAGGCGGGCCGACCGGAGAGCAGACAGATCTCGAGATTCCTCGTCACGTAGCGGCGATTCTTCAGGTTGGTCCGCTCCGCCCCGGCCGGGTCGAGCGAACGGTAGCGCTCGACGAGTCGCTCCAGGGGCGTCGCGTCCAGCTCCGCCCGCAAGGCCGGGTCGCCCTTGGGGACGGGGGCGAGACCGTGGGTGATGGCCTTCAGGTAGAGGCCGCTGCCGCCGACGACGAGGGGCCGCGCACGCCCCGAGACCTCCGCGACGGCCGACCGGGCCCGCACCGCGAAGGCGGCGGCGTCGTTCTCCTCCGAGGGGTCGAGGATGGCGAAGAGGTGGTGGGGGCGGAGGGCGCGCTCCTCGGGCGAGGGCGCGGCGGAGAGAATCTCCAGTCCGCGGTAGGCTTGGAAGGCGTCGGCGTTGACGATCTCCACGGGCGGAGCCAGCTCCGCGAGCGCCAGCGCCACGGCGGTCTTCCCGGAGGCGGTGGGGCCGGAGAGGTAGAGCGGCTCGAAGGGCGGACGCATCGGACGAAAACGAAAAACCCTCTCCGGCGCGGGACCGAAGAGGGTTCGAAGGACGACTCGGGAGGGCCGGATCACTTCCCCTCTTCGGCCTTGAGCGTGTTGTAGAGCTCGAAGGCCTCCTCGGGTTTGAGCCCCTCGTGGACGACGCCGCGGACGGCCTTCATCATGGGCACGGGGGCGTCGGACTGGAAGATGTTGCGGCCCATGTCGACCCCGAAGGCCCCGGCCTCGCAGGCCTCGTAGGCCATCTTCGGCGCGTCGAGCTCGGGCCGCTTCTTGCCGCCGGCGATGACGATGGGCACGGGGCAGCAGCTCGTGATGGTCTCGAACTCCTCGTCGGTGTGGTAGCACTTCACGAGGTGGCAGCCCAGCTCGGCCATGATCCGGGTGGCGAGGCGGAAGTATTTCGGAGTGCGCTCCATCGCGGTGCCCACGGCGACCACGCCCATCACGGCGATGCCGTAGCGGTTCGCCTGGTCGATGAGGCGGACCATGTTCTGGATGGTGTTGCGCTCGTGTTCGGAGCCGATGAAGACCTGCACGGCGAGGACGCTGGCGTTGAGGCGGATCGCCTCCTCGATGGAGCAGGCGAGGACCTCGTCGCTGAGGGAGTCCGGGCGGGCCATGGAGGTGCCGCCGGAGGCGCGCAGGGCGATGGCCTTCTGCGTGCTCGCGGGGATCACGGAGCGCTGGATCCCGCGGGTGAGCATGAGGCAGTCGCAGTAGGGTTCGAGGGGGAGGATGGTCTGGTCGACCCGCTCGAGGCCGGTGGTGGGCCCTTGGAAGTAGCCGTGGTCGAAGGCCAGCATGATGGTGCGGCCGTTCTTCGGGTTGAACACCTTGGAAAGGCGGTTCTTGAGGCCCCAGTCGTATTGGTGCGAGCCCTTGAGGAAGAAGCCCGGGGCCTCCTGCTTCACGTCGGTGAAATACTCCTTGTCCTTCTTTTCCTGCTGGGTGCCTTCGAGATCTGCCATGGTCGTTGCGGGTGGGTTGAGGTTGGACGTGGAGCTTCGGGGTTGCGGCAGGAGGGGTCAATATCGAAATTCGCAGGGCTTGAGTCGATTCCATCCGGCCCCACGCCGGGCCCTGGGATCCCGCGCGTCAAATCCCGTAGCCGACCATCGCCTCGCCGACGTCCGGGTGGATCAGGTCCTCCAGGGTCGTCTCGCGCAGCTTGCCGTTGGTGGCCTCCTCCGCCTCCTTGAGGCAGCGCAGGATGCCGGTCGAGCCGGGAAAGTCGGGATAGCTCTTCGCGTCGAGGAAGCGGAGCAGCTCCCCGTCCGCCGCCTCCACGATCTCCGCCACGGTGATGAGCCGGCTGGCCCGGTCGAGCCGGTAGCCGCCCCCCACCCCGCGCTTGCTGCGGAGGAAGCCGCCGCGCTTCAGGACGAGCAGGATCTGCTCGAGGAACTTGATCGGGATCCGGCCCGCCTCGGCCAGCTCCTGCGCCTGCAGGCTGCGGTCCGGCGGCAGGGCCGCGAGGATGGCCATGGCGCGCAGGGCGTAGTCGGCTTTCTTCGAAATCTGCATGGCCGCCGTCAGGCGCGGTAGTTGAATAGATCCCCGAGCTCGAAGCGCCGGGGCGCCTCCCCTTCCCTCTCCGGCGCCGCCGCTTGCAGCGCCTGCAGGATCTTCCGCTGGATGTTGGGCGTCACGTAGCGGCCGCGCCGGGCCTTCTGGACCTGCTTGTGGGTGAGCTGCTCGGTGCTCGCCGCGACGAGGTCGCGGTTCTCCAGGCCGAGCGAGGCGAGCAGCCCCTCGAGCGGCTGGGGACCGAAGTCGCGTTCGGAAGAATCGTCCATCGGAAAGGCGGGGAAGTGAACTTGCGCCTTGTTTTCGCGCTTCTTCTCGCTAAGCGTTCCCTTCGCCCATGACAACCCGTATTTTGCTCTCCACTCGCGGGCCTATTCGATCTCTCCAGCCAAGCGCAGCGCTTCGGCATACACGCTTTCCGTCAGAAAGAACCCCGCTTCCCGGCGCAACGAGTCCATCACGGTTTTTACCTCGGCCAAAACCGATTCCTGCTTGGCGAGCAGAAGCACGCCTACAAGCCCGATGACGGGAGCGCCTTCGGCACGCGCGAGCCGACGCCCGTCGGAGTCGTCGATGACAACCCAATCGGCGCCCGTCTCCAATGCCAGGGCAATGGCTTCGGCCTCCCCGGCGTGAACTTGGGTTTTGTAGCGATCGGCGCGCGCCCCGTCTCTCAGAGGCATCACCTTGATCCAGCCGGGCAATTCCCCATGCCATGCCACCAGTTCCAGATAGACGGCCTGCGGCACGGCGACATCCTCGAAAAGCTCATTGAACAGGTCGATCCGGCCAATGGCGAGCAGATTCGAGATGGCAGTGGTATCCGAGACGACGATCACTTTGCCCTTTGCTGAATTGCCTCCGCGTCTTCTCGCAAATCCTCCAGCGAATAATCGGCCGGCACCCGTTGCCTGGCGATGACCCGCTGGAACGCGGGCCGGGAAAGCCCGGCCATGTCCGCCGCCCTGCCGAAGCCGATCCTGCCGCACACGTACAAGCCCAGCGCAAGCCCAAGCCGGGCTTCGGCCTCGGTCAACCCGGACTCCAAGGAGGCTGGCAAAACGATCCGCATCGGGCAAGCCTAATGGCTGCGCCAGCGAAACGCAAGCGGCTCGAAGCCGATCATCCGGTTCGCGAAGGGCTTCCCCTCCATCTTCCCCCTCGCCCTTGCCGGGCCTTCTGGAACTGCCTGCGGGTGGGCTGCTCGGCGCTCGCCGCGACGAAGTCGCGGTTCTCCAGGCCGAGCGAGGCGAGCAGCCCCTCGAGCGGCTGGGGACCG
>CAYMMC010000053.1:0-11160 GCA_964391125.1 uncultured Akkermansia sp. | reverse complement strand
ACTCGACACGCACGGGCAGGGACGGGAAGTCCTCCGCCTGCTCAAGAAGACCCCGGCGGGCTGGAGGAGGGAACGGCTCCTGGCGGTCAAGCTCGGTTTGGAGAACGAACTCGGCATCCGCGAGATCGCCGAACAGCTCGGGAGGGCGCACCAGACCGTCCAGGACTGGTTCAACCTTTTCCGGGAGGGAGGCTTGGATCTCCTGCTCAAGAAGGGGAGGGGCAAGGGATCCCCGCCCGCCCTCGACGCCGAACAGATGGCCCTCTTCAAGGCCGAGCTCGAGAAGAACCGGTGGCGCACCGGCAGGCAAGCCTACGCCTGGCTTCGGGAAACCTTCGGAGTCACCTTCCACCCCCAGCGAGTCCACGTGTATCTAAAAAAGCTCGGGGCGCGGTTGAAGGCGCCGCGCCCGAGCCACCGCAGGAAAAACCCTGAAGCCTCCGTCGCCTTCAAGGAAACCCTCCGCCGGCGCCTCGTCGATCCGGACCTGCCGCGCGACAAGCCCGTCCGGCTCCGGATCCACGACGAGGCCCGCTACGGGCTGGCCCCGGTCGTGCGCCGGATGTGGACGACGCGGGGCGCCGAAGTGGTCTGTCCGGTGGAGAAGCGCCACCAGTGGGGCTATGTCTTCGGAGCTCTGCAGGTGGGGGGCGGAGGCTGCGAGTTCCTGCCAAGTCCGACTGTCAGCAAGGAGGCCGACAAATGCTTCCTGCGACAAATCGCGGACCGCGACCCGGGGGCCACGCACGTGGTCGTCGGCGACGGGGCGGGATTCCACCGCCGGGACGCGGGCGAGGGGCTTCCGGAGAACGTGCGCCTGATCACCCTGCCGCCCTGCAGTCCCGAGCCCGATCCCGTGGAGAAGCTTTGGGACCTCATGGAGGACGCGCTGTGCAACCGATGCTTCGAGAGCCTCGTGGAGTGCGAGGCGGCCATCGCCGAGTTCCTGCGTCCGTTCTGGGAGGATGCCCGCAAGGTCCACTCCCTGATCGGAGACGGCTATCTCCCTTCAAAACTAAACGCTATTTGAACTTCGTTCATTATACCATTTTGAATCGTTAAATCGTATGATTCAAAAGACTGGAAGGGTTTTCCAACAGCCTCCTAACAGCCACCACACCGCGACGCCCGCCAGCAGCAGGATCGGCCAGATCCAGCAGATCCAACAGCCCCTCCTCGCCACGTCAACGTCCGCAGCGCGACAAAGCCCTGCCCCCGTTTGCAAAGCCTGCCTCGCGCCTTCCGCAGGGAGGCGCCAGTCCCGCCGGGCGCGGCTACGCGTCGCCGTCCAAATCGTGCAGTTGCATGATGATGGCCACCAGCTTTTCCCCCTTGGGGGTGAGGGTATAGACCGTTTTCGGGGGCGTCTCGGGGAACTTTTCCTTGTGCAGCAAACCGTAGGCGGTGAGTTTGCGGAGGCGCTCGGAGAGAATCTTTGTGGAAATCCCCGATATCGCCCTTTCGAGGGCGCCGGGGCGGCTGGTGCCCTCTCCGACCGCCATGAGAACGGACACCGACCATTTGCAGCCGACGACCTGTTCCAGGCATTCGTAGTCCTTCCGCGCTCTTTTCCGATTTTTTTCTCCCATGGCAGTCAAGGTTTTACACCGAAAAGTCCCCTACCCACCAAAAAGTGCCCTCTTTTTGGATCTCCGGAAACGCCGTAGGGTCTCCGGGTCGCACGGGATGACCTCGTGCGACACACCATAGAAAACAATCCAAAAATGAGCAAAGCTGTATTCTATCATGCCGGTTGTCCGGTTTGCGTCGAAGCCGAGGCAAACGTCGCGGAAGCCATCGACAAAGGCAAGTATTCGGTGGAGATCGTCCATCTGGGCGAGAGCAAGGACCGTCTCGAGGAAGCGGAGCGGGCGGGTGTCAAATCCGTCCCGGCCCTGGTTCTGGACGGCGTGCCGTTCCATATCAACTTCGGTGCGGACCTCGCCGCGCTGAAGTAGGTTCCGGGCATTCTCCACCCCGGGAAACCCTCCCGCGGACGCGGGAGGGTTTTGGGGCGAAGAAGCCCGAGGTGCGCGTCCGGCCGCGCGGTCGGAAGACTGCTCTCCCCGGGTTCGGAAATGGGGCCTACTCGTGGCGGAGGGCGTCGATGGGGTCGAGCCGGGCGGCGCGGCGGGCGGGGGCGAAGCCGAAGATCACCCCGACCCCGGTGGAGAAGAGGAAGGCGACGAGGTTGATCTCGGCTTCGAAGGTGTAGGGCATCTGGATGGCCTTGGCCAGGCCGGCGCAGAGGGCGAGGGCCAGCAGCACGCCGATCCCCCCGCCGATCGAGGAGAGGGTGACGGCCTCGACGAGGAACTGGAGCAGCACCTCCCGGGCTCTCGCGCCGATGGCGAGACGCACCCCGATCTCGCGGGTCCTCTCGGTGACCGAGACGAGCATGATGTTCATGATCCCGATCCCCCCGACGAGCAGGCTCACCCCCGCGACCGAGGCGAGCAGGGCCGTCATCGTCTGGGTGGAGGCGCTGAGGGACTCGGCGATCTGCCGGGTGTCGAACACGGTGAAGTTGTTGTCCTCGTTGGGCTGGAGATTGCGCCGCTGCCGCATCAGCGAGACGATCTCGGCGATGAGGGCGTCGCTGTTGGACCCCTCCTCGGCGGAGAGGGTGATGAGGTTGATGCCGCGGGTGGAGGTCTTGCCCACGAGGCGGCGCTGCAGGGTGCTGAGAGGCACCACGATGGTGTCGTCCTGGTCCCCCATCCCGGCCTGGCCCTTGCCGGCGAGGACGCCGACGACTTCGCAGGCGGCCTTGCCGATGCGGATCTTCTTTCCGATCGGGTCGTCCTCCCCGAAGAGATTCGTCACCACCGTCTGCCCGATCACGCAGACGGCGCTCCCGAGGCGCACGTCCTCTTCGGTGAAGAAGCGCCCCTCCCGGATCCGCCAGTTGTTGATCTGGAAGTATTCCGGCATCGTGCCGACGATGCCGGTGCTGCGGGCGTTCTGCCGGTAGATGGTGCTCAGGCTGGTGCTGCTGACCGGGGCCACGGCGGCGAGGCCGTCGATCTGCGCGACGATGGCCGCGGCGTCGCTCTCGGTGAAGCTGGGGACGCCCGCCGAGGCCGAGCGCGGCCCGAAGCCCATCCCCGGCCTGACATTGATCAAATTGCTCCCCAGTTGGGAGATCTGGCTGCGCACCACCCGCGTCGCGGCCTCTCCCAGGGTGACCATGGTGATGACCGCCACGCCGATGATGCTGCCCAGCACGGTGAGGAGGGCCCGCACCGGATTGCGGCGGATCTCGCGCAAGGCGATGAGAAAGGCGTTCCAGGTCATGCTCGTTGGCTCCTTGGCTCCTTGGCTTTTCGGTTCCTAGCTCCTGGCTTCTGGCTCCCGATTCCTCCGGTCCGTCTCGATGAGGCCGTCCTTGACGACGACGACGCGGCCGGCGTATTCGGCGACGTCGTCCTCGTGGGTGACGAGCAGGATGGTGATGCCGTCGCGCTCGTTCAGCCGGGTCAGCAGCTCCATGATCTCGACGGTGGTGCGGGTGTCCAGGTTCCCCGTGGGCTCGTCGGCGAAGAGCGTCACCGGATCGGTCACGATGGCGCGGGCGATCGCCACGCGCTGCTGCTGCCCGCCGGAGAGCTCCGCCGGCGTGTTGCCCAGCTTGTCGGGCAGCCCGACGGCGGCGAGGGCCTCGGCGGCGAGGGCGTGGCGCTCCTTTCTCGGCACGCCCCGGTAGATCAGGGGCAGCTCCACGTTCTCCAGTGCGCTGGTGCGGGCGAGCAGGTTGAAGCCCTGGAAGATGAAGCCGAAGGCATGGCGGCGGAGGAGGGATCGCTGGTCCGCGCCGAGCCTCTCGACCTGGATCCCCTCGTAGCGGTAGCGGCCCGTGGTCGGCTGGTCGAGGCAGCCCAGCAGGTTCATCAAGGTGGACTTTCCCGACCCGCTCGGGCCCATGATGGCGACGAACTCCCCGCGCCGGATCGAAAGGTCGACGCCCCTCAGAGCCTGGAAGGCGGCATCGCCCTTTCCGTAGGTCTTGGTGATGCCCCTCAGCTCGATGAGGGGCTCGTCTCTGGCGTGGGCTTCGCTCATGGAGCGGCGGCGGGGACGTTGGCGCGGACCACCACGCGGAGCCCCTCCTCCACGCCTTCGCCGCTGACTTCGGTGTAGCCGGCCTCGCTCAAGCCCGTCGTCACCGGCAACGAAACGGGCTCGCCGTCGCGGAGGATCCAGATGGCCGGTCCCTCGCTCCTCCGCTTCCGGGCCGCCGCGCCGTCCGCAGGCCCTCCCTTGCCCATCCCGGGGGATCCGCCCGAGCGCCGCCGCCCCGGCGTCCGGGGGAGGAGGTTCTCCAGGAAGGAGCGCTTCGGCGCCGCCGCGGGCGGGGCCTGCGCCTGCGCCGGATCGAAGCGCAGGGCCGCGTCGGGCACGAGCAGGACGTCCTCCCGCGAGGCCACCCGGATGTCGGCCGTCGCCGTCATGCCGGGGCGCAGGCTGAGGTCGTCGTTCGAAATGAGCAGCTCCGTCTCGTAGGTGACCACGTTGTCCGTGATCGCGGAGCCGTAGGAGACCCGCGAGACGGTCGCCCGGTAGTTGCGGTTCGGCCAGGCGTCGACGGTGAAGACCGCCGACTGCCCCGTCTCGACCAAGCCGATGTCGGCTTCGGCCACGGCCACGTCGAGCTTCATCTGGCTCAGGTCCTCCGCGATGAGGAACAGCTCCGGGGCGGTGAAGCTGGCGGCGACGGTCTGGCCGGGCTCGACGCTGCGAGTCAGCACGACGCCGTCGATGGGCGAGCGCAAGGTCGCCTTGTGCTGCTCCTCCTCGCTGATGTCGAGCTGCGCCTGGGCCTGCTCCACGGAGGCCTCCGCCACCCCGAGGTCCGCCTCGGCCCGCGCCACCGACGCCTCCGCCGCGACCAGGTCCGCCTTCGAGGGCATCTTGCCGCCGCTGAGTTCGTGCAGCTCGGTCAATCTCGCGAGGGAGGCCCGGCTCTCGCTCAAGGACGCCTCGGCCTGCTTCACCGATGCTCTCGCGGCGTTCAGCGAGGCTCGGTTGCTGCCGATCCTCTGGAGCAGGCCCCGGACCTCGATCAGGGCGAGGGGCTGCCCCTCCGTGACGCGGTCGTTCACGTCGACGTAGACCTCCGCGGTGATGCCCGACAGCTCGCTGCCGATGGTGACCTCGTTGGTCGGCTGGAGGTTGCCGGTCGCGGTGACGTCCCTCTCGATGTTCCCCCGGCGGATCGCCTCGGTCGCGTATCGCTCCACCTTGGTCTCGGTCCGGCCCGAGCCGCGCCAATAATAGTAGGCCCCGGCCCCGGCGACGACGAGGAGGAGCAGGACGATCCATCTCCCGAACCCGCGGCGGCTGGATTCCGCCGACTCGAGGATCCCGGCGAGGTCTTGGGGCGGCGTTTCGGATTTCGGTTTCATGACATTGCCAACAATCATCAGGGGGGCGGGGCGGCCCCGGCGCGTCCTCATCGGGTCCAGCCCCCGCCGAGCGCCTTGTAGAGCTGGATGTGGGCGCTGGCCCGGTTTCCTTCGGCGATGGCCTGCGATTCCTCCAGGCTGAGAAGGGTGCGCTGGGCCACGAGCACGTCCAGCACGTCGATCTCCCCGGCCTGGAAGTTCAGCCGGGCGAGCGACTCGGCCTCGCGGGCCGACTGGACCGCCTCGGAGAGCAGGGCGAGGCGCTGGTCGCTCTTCCGCACCGCCACGAGGGCGTCCTCGACCTCCGAGAGCGCCCCGAGCACCGCCGCCTCCCAGGCCACGAGCGCCTGCCGCTCCTGCGCGCTCTGCAATCGGATCGCCTCCCGGAGACGGCCTCCGTTGAAGATCGGCGCCGTCAACTGACCTGCGGCCGAGGCGGCGGCCAGCTCCGGCGAAAAGATCCTCCCGGCGGAGAGCGCCTCCACCCCGATGGTACCGCCGAGGGACAGGGAGGGCAATTGTTCCCGCTCGGCGGCCTGGGTCCGGGCGGCGGCGGCGAGCAGCGCCTGCTCGGCGGCGCGCACGTCGGGCCGGTTCCGCAAGGCGTCCGCCGGGATCCCCGCGGCCAATTTCGCCGGCGGATTCGGAATGGAGCGCCCGCCCGCCAGCAACCCGTTCAGGCTGCCCGGCGTCGTCCCGGCCAGCAGCTCGATGCGGTGCCTCGCCTGGGCGGCGCCTTCCTCCACGCCGGGGATCGAGGCCCGGGCCTGCCTCAGGCTGCTCTCCGCCTGCTGGGTGGCCAGCGCCGTCCCCTCGCCCGCCTGCTCCCGCCAGCGCGTCATCTCCGCCGTCTCCGCGCTGGCGCCGACGTTCCGCCGGATCACGCCCAACTGCGCCTCCGCCACCCGCAGTGAGACGTAGGCGTCGGCGATCTCGGCGGCAACCGCGACCTGGGCGGCGCGATGGTTCTCCGCCGCGACGGCGAGGTCGGCATCCGCCGCCCGCAGCGCCTTGCGCAGCTTGCCGGACCAGTCGATCTCCCATCCCGCGTCGAGCGCGCCCGCGTAGGAATCGGAACTCGTCTCGAGATCCGTCCTCGCGTCCCGGTTCCAACGCACCCGGGCGTCGGCCGATCCGTTGAGCGAAGGCAGCAGCGCCGACCGCGTCATTCCCCGGCGGGCCTTCGATTCGTCGATCCTCGCCAAGGCGATCCGCAGGTCGGTGTTCGACGCCAGGCCCTTGGCCACGAGCTGGTCCAGCACCGGATCGCGGAACTGCCGCCACCAGGTCGAGAGCGCCTCCGCGTCGAGCGCGCCCGAGGCCCCCTGCTCCCACGCCGTCGGCGCCGCCAGCTCGCTGACGGCCCGGTCCGCCGAGGTGCATCCCGACAACAGGGCAAGCGCCACGCCGGCGAGGAGCAGGCGAGGCGATCGAACGAAGAAAGACAGAAACGCTCGCCGCATGATCTCGACGCAAGGCGCGCCGTCGAACAAGATCGCCGTCCAATCCTAAGTTTCAACGAAGGATCAGGAACCGAAACGCGATGGAGAGGGGCCGGACCGCTGGACCGCGCCGGGGGCAAGGGGTAAGCTGCCCGGGACGATGATCACGAATCTGCGAATTCAAAACTTCAAGGGATGGGAGGACACCGGCGAGCTGCGCCTCGCCCCCATCACGGTCCTGTTCGGCGGGAACAGCTCCGGGAAGTCCAGCATCGGGCAGTTCCTGATGATGCTCAAGCAGACCACCGAGTCGAGCGACCGGACCGCCGGCCTCCAGCTCGGCGGCGACCGGCGCTCCATCGTCGACATGGGCACCTGGGACGACATGGTCCACGCCCACCGCTCCGCGGCCGAGCTCTCCTTCGATCTGGGCTGGACCCTGCCCGAGCCCCTCGCCCTGTGCGACCCCATCGAAGACCGCGAGGTCCGCGGCGACCACCTTTCCCTGGCGGCCCGGATCGGGCAGACCCCGTCCGGGGAGGGGGCGGGATTCGTCCGCTGCCGGGGCTTCCGCTACACCCTCTCCGAAGGCGGATCCGACACCCTGCGGGCGGAATACCGGCCGTCGGCGGCCGGGGACGGGGCCTTCGAGGTCGCGGCGACGGGCCTGGATCTCGTCCGCGCCGAGAGACGCCCCAGCCGCTTCCCGCCGCCGCACCGATTCTACGGATTCCCCCAGGAGGTGAGCGCCTACCACCGCAACGCCCAGGACCTGGACCAACTGCCCCTGTCCGTGGAGACGCTCTTTCAGCGCACCTCCTATCTCGGCCCCGTCCGCGCCAGCCCCCGGCGGCAGTACATCTGGTCCGGCGAGACCCCGCCCGACGTCGGCAGCGAGGGCGAAAACTGGCTGAGCGCCTACCTGAGCAGCGCGGACCGCCGGATCGGCCCCGAGGCGACGCCCTTCCAGGAAGTCGCGGGGCGCTGGCTGGAGGAGATCGGGCTGGTCCACGGCTTCCAGGCCCAGCCCGTGGCCAAGGGCGCCCGCGAATACCGGGCCCGGGTCAAGACCGGTCCGAGATCCGAATGGGTGTCCATCCCCGACGCCGGCTTCGGCGTCTCCCAGTTCATGCCCGTCCTGGTCCAGTGCCTCTACGCGCCCGCCCATTCCATCGTCGTCGTCGAGCAGCCCGAGCTGCATCTCCATCCCGCCGTGCAGCAAAACCTGGCCGATCTCTTCGTCGAGGTGGTCCAGTCGCGCGAGAACGGTCGCGAGCGGCAGATCCAATTGATCGTCGAAAGCCATTCCGAGCACTTCCTCGGCCGGCTGCAACGGCGCATCGCCGAGGAACGGATCGCGGCGGACGACGTGGCGGCCTACTTCCTGTCCCAGAGCCCTTCCGGCGCGCAGGTGGCCACCCCCCTGGAGGTCGACCCCTTCGGCAACATCCGCAACTGGCCGAGGAACTTCTTCGGCGACGCCTTCGGCGACGCCGCCGAGCGACAGAGGGCGGGCCTGCTGCGCCGCCGCCAATCCAAGCCCGGAGACGCGGCGCCATGAGCCCCCTCGTGATCGACACCAACGTCCTCATGGTCGCCAACGAGGACTTCCCGCCCGAACAGGCCGACCTCGACTGCGTCGCCGCCTGCATCGACCGTCTGATTTCCATCCAGACGGGCCGGAGCGGCGAACGGGTGGTCCTCGACGAGGACGGCCGAATCCTCGACGAATACCAACAATCCCTGCGGAGCAGCAGGCAGCCCAGCGCGGGGCACGCCTTCCTCTACTGGCTCTTCCAAGCCGGCTGGGATCCGGCCCGCTGCGAGCGCGTCGCCATCGCCTGCCGCGACGAGCCGAACCAGATCTTCGACGAATTCCCCCGGCACGAGGACCTGGCCGCCTTCGACGTCTCCGACCGCAAGTTCGTCGCCACGGCCAACGCCCATCCGGCCAAGCCGCCCATCCTCCAGGCCGTGGACGTCAAGTGGAAGGCCTGGGAGCCCGCCCTGAACGCCTGCGGCCTCCGCATCGAATGGATCAGCGAAACGCTGGCGGAACGGCTCTACCGCGAGCATCTGAACCAGTGACCGTCCTCCCTCCCGACCGCCCGATCGCAGCCCCCCCGCCCCCGACCATGACGTCCGAATTCCACCGCTTTCCCTCCACCCCCCATCTCGCCTGGCTCGGGTCCGGACCCTTGCGCGGCGACAAGCTCCTCACCGACGCGGAGGCCCGCGACTTCCTCTCGGGCGAAGTCGTCGTGGAGGAGAAAATCGACGGCGCCAACCTCGGCATCTCCCTCGACGACGCGGGCGGGCCGCGCTTCCAGAACCGGGGCTCCTGGCTGACGCCGCCCTTCGCGGGCCAGTGGAAGCATCTCCCGCGCTGGGCCTCGCCCCTTCTGCCTCAGCTGCGGCAGCACCTCGGCCCGGGGCTGGTCCTGTTCGGCGAATGGTGCTACGCGACCCATTCCGTCCCCTACTGCGCCCTGCCGGACTGGTTCGTCGGCTTCGACGTCTACGAGGCGGAAGCCGGACGCTTCTGGAGCGTGGACCGTCGCGACGCTCTGCTCGGCCGGCTCTCGCTCCCCTCCGTTCCCTCGATCCACCGGGGACCGGTCGCCATGGACGAGCTCCTGGGCTGGGTGTCCCGCCCCTCCGCCTACGCCGACGTGCCGAGGGAGGGCATCTACCTGCGCAAGGAGGGCCGCGACGGCTATCTCGAAAAGCGGTGCAAGCTCGTCAATCCCGACTTCACCCAGACCATCGACGTCCACTGGTCCCGCCGGGACCTATGCCCCAACCGGCTCGCCTAGCGCCCGTGGAATTAAGGTCATAGCTTTGCAATTTCAGTACGATCCCGGATCAGTAAACGTCAATCAGATACCTACGGCAGAACCGGAGCTTTGGGGATTGGAGCCGCCCGAAGCGGCCAGCGACATCGTTCCTCGGGAGACCCCGAACGCCTTTCCCGCCATTTCCATCATCCTCCCACGTACCGCTGCGCTGCTCAGTCGCGATCCAAGGCCACCTCCGCATTTTGTAGCGCATCGCCCACATGTAGCTTGCGACCGTCCAGATGGGTCGCTCCAGACGGACTCACCTTCAACAGCTGTTTTGCTCTGCTTGAACACTAGTGCCATTCGGGCTAATTCTTTCTTTTCAGCCACTGTAAAACCGAAAAAGGAACCTGCCCAATCCATGCCGCAATTGTGAAAGCGAGGCCAGGAAAGGCGAACGCGAACGCCCACCCCCAATGCCAACCAAGCACGTCCTTCGCCCCAAAAAACGCACCAATCGAGACGGGCAAGAAAATTCCAGTCGCGAATGAGAGCCCGGTCAGGATGAAGGCCCAAACACCTCCCCAGTAATGATGGATGCCCATGTTTCCGACAATCAACTGAGACATTCCGTAGATTCCAAAGAGAATCGCGACCGCACACGATCTCGCGAACGACGGTGACTCGCGCCGCTTGAGGGGGGCCTTCGCTGCCAAGGGAACCGCTGGAGTATCTGGCTCCGGTCTTGATTTCGGCTCCGCCCGCCAGTCGAATACCGAGCTTTCAACTTCTCCGTCTGGATGATAAATCACCCGCATCACCCTGCCCCTGTTTACGGTGTGGTAGATGCGAGTTCCATCTTCCTTCACCTCGTTCGGACCGTGACCTATTTCCAAATCGGCTTTTTCCGGGTCAAGCATTCCACCCCTCCCCTCCATTACGCTCGATCTTTCCCGAAAGGCCTCCATCGCCTGATCAGATGATACAAGGATCTCCCAATCGCCACCATCCTTCAGATAGCAGAACGCCAGCCTCTCGCCTTCGTTAGTAGTGATGAAGAACGAAGCTGAACCCTTTGGTCGCCATTCAATGGCTCTCTTAGCGGCTGACTCGATTGTCTCTCGCGCGTATCGATCCTTCCCAATTTCATCATCGGATGAATTCAAGTAACTGACCCTCAAGTAAAACCTCTCAACAGACTTCGCTGCCGCCATATCTCCCGGAATTCCGTCCCAATCCAATTTTGGTTCATCCACCTTCCTAAACGGGCTGAACATGTTGGCGATTCGATCAAATTCCTCATCGTCACCGGGTGTCCTTTGGATTATTTGCATTGATGACCTCCCTTCATTCTCCCGCGATCCTGCCCGAACCCCGGCTGGCGGGCAAGGGGAAAGGAATTCCACTTTTCATATCAATTAATCGAGATGGATTGATTGGCCTCTAACCTTCCTCCGACAAGTAAAAATGTGTAGGGGGTATACTCCTCCGCGCTAAGTTTTCGGAATTAATTTGATTGGACAAATGGTTTAT
>CAYMMC010000052.1:0-11173 GCA_964391125.1 uncultured Akkermansia sp. | reverse complement strand
GCGGTAGGGCCGGCCCTCCTCGGCGAGACGCCGGATCCCGGGAACGACGCCGACCGTGCTGATGGCGATGCGGGCGGGGCCGAGGGCCATGCCTCTGGTGTCGGAGGCGATGGCGAGGGCCCGCATCACGGAGTCGTAGTTGTGCAGCGGCTCCCCCATGCCCATGAGGACGAGGTTGCGGACGCGCTTCGTCGGGTCGGCTTGGCGGAGAATCCGCCGCGCGTGGTGGATCTGGGCCACGATCTCGCCGGGGCGGAGGTGGCGGACGAAGCCCATCTGCCCGGTCGCGCAGAAGACGCAGCCCATGGCGCAGCCGGCCTGGGTGCTGACGCAGACGGTGTGGCGTCCTTGGTAGCCCATCAGCACGGTCTCGACGGTCTGTCCGTCGCGGAGGCGGAGGAGGAACTTCCTCGTCAGTCCGTCGCCGCTCGGGATCTCCTCGACGGGTTCGGGCCGGTCGAGGAACCAGGGCTTCCCCTCGCCGACCTGCTCGGCCACCCAGCGCCGGAGGGGCGGCAGAAAGTCGCAGGCTTCCAGATCGACCGCGCCCTCCCGGTGCAGGGCGCGCCAGAGGGCCGCGGCGTGGTGCGGGTTGACGCCGCCGCCCGCGAGCGCCCCGCGCAGGGCGGGCAGGTCGAGGTCGTGGAGGGAGGCGGGCTGGGAGCGGTCGGTCACGTCTCTAGGCAAGGCCACTCCTACCGCAAACGCAACCGAATCTGAACGGGATGATGATCGCTGGCGAAGCGCTCGCCTTCCTTCGGCAACCCGACCTCCGCCCTTCCGAAGTCGAGCTCGCCCTTCGCCAGGATCCAGTCGATGCGCCTGCCCTCCATCAGAGTTTCCTTGAAATGGTTGAAGGTGTTGGCCGTTTCGTTGACCCGTTCGGTGGCCTCCTCCCAAACGTCCCGGAAGCGCTCCTCCCCCACCAGGCGGTCCCAGACTGGGTTCGCTTTGGCCACCGCGTTGAAGTCGGCGGCGAAGATCACGGGCAGCGAGGCCGGCAGGGCGGCGACGCGCTCCAGCACCATCTCCGCCGCCCGTTCGCGGGCCTCCTGGGACTTGTGGTCGAAATGCGAATTCCAGAAGCTGAAGGTCTTGCCCGTCGCCAGATCCTCGAAGCGCACGCTGGTCACCATGCGGACGTTGGCCGCCCCCCACGACTTGGAGCCGACCACGTCGGGAGTCTCGGACAGCCAGAAATGCTCCACCTCCAAGGGCCTGAGCCGTTCCGCCCGATAGAGCACCGCCATGTGCTCGCCCTCGCCGCCGACCTCGCGTCCATGGCCGACCCAGCGGTATTCAGGCAAGGCCGTCACAAGATCCTCCAATTGCCGCTTCAAGCCCTCCTGAGTCCCGATCAGGTCCGCCTTTTGCCTGCGCAGGAGGTCGAACATGGCGTCCCGCCGCTTCTCCCAGGCGTCCGGATGCTCCGGATCCGCCCCGGCGAAACGCAAGTTGTAGCTCATCACGGTGAGCACCTCGGGATCCTCGGCGGAGAAGGGTTCCGCCGAGACCGGATCGCAGGCCACCACGGCGGCCAGGGCCAGCGTTTGGAGAATGACGCGTCTCATCCTCGCTATCCTGCTTCAAAGCTGGCCGTGCGCCATGCCGCGATCCCGTTCCCTCCCGGACGGACAGCAGGAAACGCGAGCCGACTACCGTTACCGTCGCCGCGGCCGCAGGCCCCGGACGGCTCCGGGTTCCGCCGGGTGGCCGCTCTGCTGGACGCGCACCTCGAAGGCTTGCTCTCCGCTTCGGCAGCGCAGGGTGACGAGAGTGTGGTCGCCGAGGAAGGACGTCCGCAGGACCTCGCCGCAGAGCAGGCCCGGCGCGGGATCGACCAGCTCGAGGTCCTCGGGACGATACCAGACTTCGCCCGGGGTGGCCCGCGCCGCGTCCGGGGGCGGCCCCACGGCCTCCCTCGAGGCGCCGTCGGGAGGATGGGGAAGGCGGGGCATGGGCAGGAAGTTGCATTGCCCGAAGAGGGAGGCGACGTAGGCGCTGGCCGGCGTCCGGTAGATCTCCCAAGGGCCGCCGGTTTGCAGCAGCTCGCCGCGGTGCATCACGGCGATGCGGTCGGCCACGGCGAGGGCGTCGACGGTGTGGTGAGTCACGAAGATGGCGGTGGCCTCGCGCTGCTTCAGAATGGCGCGGGTCTCGTCTCGGATGGCCTGGCGCCACTGCGAGTCGAGGTTGCTGAAGGGCTCGTCGAGGAGAAGCAGCTTCGGGTCGGGGGCAAGGGCGCGCGCCAGGGCGATGCGCTGGCGCTCGCCGCCGGAGAGCTCCTGGGGCTTGCGGTCGCCGAAGCCCTCCAGGCCGACGAGGGCGAGCAGCGAGGCGACGGTGTCGGCCCGCTCCCGCTTCGGCTTGTCCGAGAGTCCGAAGGCGATGTTTTCCGCCACGCTGAGATGGGGGAAGAGGGCGTGGTGCTGGAAGACAAGCCCGACGCCCCGTTCCTCGGGAGGGAGCTGCCGGCCCGGCCCGGAAAGGGTCGTCCCGGCGAGGGCGATGCGGCCGGCGTCGAGACTCTCCAGGCCGGCGACGAGGCGGAGGAGGGTCGTCTTGCCGCTGCCGCTCTCGCCGACGAGGGCGAGCAGCTCGCCGCGCTCCACCGAGAGATCGATCTCCTTCACGGCGGGGCGCGCGCTGCGGGGATAGGTCTTGCGGATGGATTCGAGGAGGAGCTGGCTCATGCGTTGCGTCGCGAGAGTTTCGCGACGGGAATCAGGCCAAGCAAGCTGATAGACACCAGAATCACGGCGGGCACGGCGGCTTCGGGGACGCGGCTTTCGTCGGCGAGGCGGAAGACGCGGGTCGCGAGGGTCTCGAAGTTGAAGGGGCGCAGCACCAGGGTCAGGGTGAGCTCCTTGAAGATGTCGATGAAGGCGAGCACGCCCCCGGCGAGGAGGGCGTCGCGGGCCAGGGGCAGGTCCACGCGCAGCAGGGTCGGCCAGGGCCGGCGTCCCAGGGTCCGCCCGGCTTCGTGCAGGTCCGGCGAGATGCGCTGGAATCCCGCGTCGGCGGGCTGCAGCCCCACGGCGAGGAAGCGGACGAAGTAGGCGAAGACCAGGCCGGTCGCCGTGGCGCTCAGCGCGAGCGCGCCCAGTCCCGGCCAACGCGAGATCGAGGCCATGAGGAAGCCGACGCCCACCGCCACGAGGGCGCTGGGAAAGGCGTAGCCCAGCAGCCCCACGCGGGTGGCCACGGAGAGCGAGGGGGCGCGGAAGGCGCGCTTCGCCCCGGTCATGAGCAGGGCGGCGGCGACGATCGCGAGGGTGGCGAGGCCCGCCAGCGAGACGCTGTTCCAGGCAGCGGAGAAGTTGCCCGCCATGTCGGTCTCGGCGTAGCTTTGCGCCGCCCAGCGGACCAGCCGGAATCCGGGCAGGGCGAAGCCCGCGGTCCAGGGCAGCAGGCAGGCCAGGAGGATCGCCGCCTGTCCGGCCCGACTGGGGCGGCGGCGGCTCAGTAGCGCTTCGCCGGGGTCGGAGGAGAAGCGCCGCCGCCGCCGCTGCGCCCGCTCCAGCAGGACGATGGCGATGGCGACGAAAAGGAGGATGGCGGCGATGCGGATGGCGGCGGGCATTTCGCCGTCCGTCAGCCAGAGGCGGAAGACGCCCACGGTGAGCGGGCTGAGCCCGAAGTAGCTGGCGACGCCGTAGTCGTTGATCGTCTCGAACATCACCAGGCTGGCGCCCGCCGCCACGGCCGGACGGGACATGGGCAGGGCGACGAGCCGGAAGAGACGCCCGCCCCGGGCGCCCAGCAGCCGGGCGCTTTCCAGGGCCTCGCGGCTCTGCCGGCCGAAGGAGGCGAGGCAGGCGAGATAGACGTAGGGAAAGAGGGTCGAGCCCAGCACCCACACGGCCAGGGCCCAGCGCCCGAAGTCCTGCGCCGCGAAGAAGACCTCCGTGCCGAACTCGCGGCGCAGCCACAGGTAGACCGGCACCAGGGTCGACTGGGTGGCGTCGACGTAGGCGAGGGCCGCCACGTAGCCCGGCATCGCCAGGGGCAGCAGCAGCGCCCACTTCAGCCAGCGGCGGCCGGGAAAGTCGCAGGTCGCGACCCACCAGGCCGTGGAGACGCCGAAGAGCAGGGCCAGCCCGGTGACGGCGGCGACGAGCAGAGCGGTATGGCGGAGGTAGCCCGGCAGCAGCGTCTCGACGAGATGCCCCCAGGCGTCGCCCACCGGCGCGAAGGCGCGCAGGAAGACCAGCGCCGCGGGGACGAGGACGAGCAGGGCCGGAAGCCACGCCGCAGCCACCGAGGGCCGCCAGCGCGGGGCGCGGGTCAGGGGCGGGCGCGGCGGACTCACTTCCATCCCGCTCGGTCGAACACCCGGACGGCGGCTTCCTGGAATTGCCCCAGTTGCGGGAACGTCGTCTCGTCGAACTTGAACTCGCCCCAGCCCTCATGGGTGGAGGACAGGCTCGTGTCCAGATTGATGGGGTATTCGTAGGTGCCGTTGGCGATGAGCTTCTGCACCTCGGGCGAGGTGAGGAACTCGAGATAGGTGCGGGCGTTGTCCACGTTCTTCGCGTGCTTGGCGAGGGCGGCGCCGGCGATGTTGCCGTGGGTGCCGCGACCGTCCTGCTCGGGGAAGATCACGCCCACCTTCCGGGCGGCCTCGCGGTCGGCGTCGTCGGTCGAGTTCAGGAGCAGCCCCAGATAGTAGGTGTTGGAGATGCAGAGGTCGGCGAGGCCCGAGGCGACGCCCTTGATCTGGTCGCGGTCGCCGCCCTGCGGATCGCGGGCGAAGTTGGCGACGACGCCCTTGGCCCAGGCTTCGGCCTTCTCCTCGCCTTCGGCGGCGATGATGGAGGCGAGGAGCGACTGGTTGTAGGCGCTGCCGGAGGAGCGGGCGAGGACGAGGCCCTTCCAGCGGGGATCGGCGAGGTCGGCGTAGCGCTTGACGTCCTCGGGCTTCACCCGATCCTTGGCGTAGATGATCACCCGGGCGCGGACGGCGTAGCCATACCACTGCCCGTCGGCGTCGCGGAGGGCGGGAGGGACGCGCTGCTCCAGGATCTCCGACTCCAGCGCCCGGAGCAGTCCAGCCGCCTTGGCCCGCTGCAGCCTCCCCGCGTCCACGGTGACGAGGAGGTCGGCGGGGCTGCGCTCGCCCTCGGACTTGAGGCGCTCGATCAACTGGTCGGCCTCGGCCGAGACGACGTTCACGGTGATGCCGGTGCGCTCCTTGAACAAGGCGTTGATCGACTCGTCCGCCTTGTAGTTGCGGTGCGTGTAGACGTTCAGCTCGTTCGCGGAGGCGGAAAGCGCGAGAAAGCCGCCGCAAAGGACGGCGAGAAGGGAGGGATGGGGACGTTTCATGAAGGGATTGAGACCTTGTCTCAAACGCAACGGTCGGGCCGCCGCCGGAGGGTCGCAAGGGAAAAGGCGGCGACGGGACAAGCGGGCGTCAAAGCGGGCTCGTGTCCGACCAAAAGCGATGCGGGGATTCCATGCCCGCCCCTTCCCCTCCTTTGCCCCTTCCCTCCTGGATTCTCCGCTTCTTCCCGTCCCGGGACCCGGATGACGACCCGCCCGCGTGAATGGCTTTCCGCGACACCGGAATCGTCGGGCGTCCCGCCTTCGTCACGATGCGAGGATGTCCTCGACCACATTCCCATGCACGTCGGTGAGGCGGAAATCGCGACCGGCGTAGCGGTAGGTGAGGCGTTCGTGGTCGAGTCCGAGCAGGTGGAGCATCGTGGCGTGCAGGTCGTGGACATGGACTTTGTCCGCGACGGCTTCGTAGCCGAGATCGTCTGGCTCACCGTGGCTGTGGCCGCCTTTGACGCCACCGCCAGCCATCCAGAGCGTGAAGGCCTTGTGGTTGTGGTCGCGTCCGTCGCCGCCTTGGGCGTGCGGAGTGCGGCCAAACTCGCCGGAGCAGACGACGAGGGTGTCTTTCAGCAAATCGCGTTGTTTCAGGTCGGTCAGCAATCCGGCGATGGGCTGGTCCACGGCGGCGGCGTTCGCTTCGTGACCGGCGGCGAGATGGAAATGCTGATCCCAGTTGCCGCCTGCGACTTCGACAAAGCGCACCCCTGCCTCGCTGAGGCGGCGTGCGAGGAGGCATTTGCGGCCAAAGTCATCCGGGCTGCTGTCGAATCGTCCGCCGCCATCGCCACCGCCTCGTCTGCCGCCGCCTTCGCCGATGCCGTAGAGGGCTTTCGTCGCAGTGCTTTCCCCCGAGAGATCGAGCACATCGGGCATTTGCATCTGCATCTTGAAAGCAAGCTCGAACGATTCGATCACGCCTTCGACTTCGGGATTCGCGACATCGCGGGCCAGGGTTTCACGGTTCATCGCCTGGATGAAGTCGAGCGCACGGCGTTGCTCGTCAGCGGGCATTTTTCCCGTCAGGTTGCGCACGGTTGCCGATGCGATGGGGCGCTGCCCGGAGCCGATGCGGGTGGCCTGATGGATCGCCGGGAGAAAGGCGCTGCCGTAGTTCTGAGCGCCGCCGACATCGCTGGGCGGCGAGATGGTGACGAAGCCGGGCAGATCCTCATTCTCCGTGCCGAGGCCATAGAGGGTCCACGCCCCGAGCGATGGCCGCACGAACTGCGCGCTGCCGGTGTGCATCTGCAAAAACGCCTGCGGATGCGCGGGAAAATCGGTCTGCATGGAGCGGATGAGGCACAGGTCGTCGGCGTGCCGCGCCACGTTCGGGAACAGCTCGGAAATCCACAGCCCGCTTTGCCCGTGCTGGGAGAAATTCCATCGAGCACCGAGGAGCGTGGTGCCCGGACGCATGCCGGGTTTGCCGGAGGAGGCGTTGAGCGTGGGCTTGTAGTCGAAGGTGTCCACATGCGAGGGGCCACCGCGCAGGGTGATGAAAATGACGCGCTTGGCACGGGCTGGGAAATGCGTGGTTTTCGTGCCGGAGGGATTGCCTGCGGCCAGAGCGGCGCCTTGCGCGATTCCGGCAAAGGCGAGCCAGCCAAAACCGCACGAGGCCGTCTGGAGCATGGCGCGGCGCGAGAACATGGGTGGAGTGGATGCGGGGTTCATGGTGTCGATGTGCCCACGCTACTCCAAGCAACCTTTTGGGAAGGTGAGCGGGCCGCATAAAATGAGCCGTGCTGTCGGAGAGAGGTTTCCAGAACGGACAACAGAGGGACAACCTTCCGCCGCAGACTGCGAGCGGTCGGCAGTCTCGCTCACGGCTTGTCGCCCGGCACCCTATGGGTGCAAATGGCCTTCATTGGACTGAATTGGACTGAATTGGACTTGAAAATGGACATTCGACGGCGAGATTCCTCCATGTTTTCCCAGTTGCCGCAGACCATCCCCATCTCCGCCGAGATGCTCCGGCTGGTGAGCGAGATCGACGAGTTCAAGGGCCATTGGCGCACCTGGCAGTCGCTCACGCCGGAGCGCCTGCAGGGTTTGCGCCGCGTCGCCACCATCGAGAGCATCGGTTCGTCCACGCGCATCGAAGGCTCGCGTCTCAGCGACCGCGAGGTGGAGGCTTTGCTCGAACGCCTCGAAATCAAGTCCTTCGCCACCCGCGACGAGCAGGAGGTCGCGGGCTACGCCTACGTCATGGAGCAGGTCTTCGCGCACTCCGGCGAGATCCCGCCCACGGCGAACATGCTGCGCCAGCTCCATCGCGATCTGCTGCAATACAGCGCCAAGGACGAACGCCATCGCGGCGATTGGAAATCATTGCCCAACCATGTCGCCGCCTTCGATGCCGATGGCAAAGAGCTGGGCATCGTCTTCGAGACCAGCAGCCCCTTCGACACGCCCTCGCACATGGACGCCCTGCTCGACTGGCACCGCCGCGCCGAGGCGGACACCGGGCTGCATTCCTTGCTGCGCATCGGCATTTTCATCGTCGTCTTCCTCGCCATCCATCCCTTTCAGGACGGCAACGGCCGCCTCTCGCGCATCCTCGCCACGCTGCTGCTCCTGCGAGCCGGCTACGGTCATGTGCCCTACAGTTCGCTGGAGAGCATCATCGAGCAAAACAAGGAAGCCTACTACCTGGCCCTCCGCCGCACCCAAACGACGTGGCGGGAAGCCAACGCCGACTGGTCCGCCTGGCTGATGTTTTTCCTCCGCAGCATCCGCCAGCAGATCACCCGCCTCCAGCAGCGCCTCGACACGCCCCGCCCGCAGCTCTCCCCCCTCGCCCGCCAGCTCGCCACCCTCTTCGAGACAAGGGAAACCCTCACCAACGCCCAAGCCGTCGCCCTCACCGGAGCCAGCCGCTCCACGCTGAAAGCGAAGTTCGCCGAACTCGTCGCCGCCGGGGTCGTGGAGGCGCATGGGAAGGGGCGCGGGGCGTTCTATGCGAAGGCGGACCGACGATGAAAGGCACGCATCTCCTATTGGATGACCGAAACTCTCTGCTCCACACTCGGGGAAGCGTTCCCATCCCGCACTGGTTGTTTTGGCGGCTTCAAACGATTAGAGCGCAAACTAGGATGAAAGAAGGTTAGTTGGCCTGAAGGGCCAATCTGCGATAGCCCAGGGCACCGCCCTGGGTGGTATGATGGAAAATTCCATCCAGCCCTGAAAGGGCGACATTCTGTGGTTGGGAAAGACGCTTTCGCTTGCCAGGAATGTCGCCCTTTCAGGGCTTTGTGCGGGGAGGTTCGCCTCAACCCAGGGCGGTGCCCTGGGCTATCGCATCATGGCCCTTCAGGCTAGGAATCAATGGCCTGCGCTTCAACTTGAAATCCTCTGGAACCAACGCCGCCGTCTGCTGCATTCTCCCTGCAACGACCGCGCTCCCGCCCATTTCCTCCGCTCCGATGCCTCATGGCCGGAAAAGCAAGGGTGCGAAGTGGTAAAGGTCGTTCATCCAGACTTTCGGCTCGTGTCCCCCGGCATGGATGCGAAAGACATGCGGGATTTTCTTTTCCGTGAGAAAAGCATCGGCAGCCGCCATGCCAGCGCCCATGAGGGAGTCCCGGTCGCCGACGGAGAGCCAGAGGAGGCGAAGGTTTTCGCGCGGTTCCAGCCACCGTCGTCCAGCGCCGGAAAAAGCGCCGATCCAAGCGAACTGGTCCGAGTTTGCCAAGCCCGTCGCAAGTGCGATCCCCGCCCCCATCGAGAGACCGGCCAGGGCGCGATGCTCGCGCCCCGCGAGTGCCGGATACTTGGATTCAACGAACGGAATCAAGTCATGGACCAGCACTTCGCCAAAGGCCATGCCCGCGCGTGCTTTCGCATCGCGGCTGTCGCCTGCCCGGGCGCGTGCGGTCACGGAGAGGCTCGACGGCATGACGACGAGCATCGGCGCGAGTTTTTGGGCCGCGTAAAGATTATCGAGGATCGCGTCGGAGCGAATGTCTTGCACCCAAGTTCGCTCGTCGCCGCTCGTGCCGTGAAGCAGGTATAGCACGGGGTATTTCATTCCGTTCACATAGACCGGCGGCGCGTAAATGGTGGCGCGAAAGGTGCCGCCGCCGGTTTTTGATTCATACTCAAACGGAACGATCTTCCCGCGAGTGATGCCAGGCCAGGCGACATCGAATCCCGCGGGCGCATCAGGTTGATTCGCTTTGAGTTCGACACGGCCAGCACCGGGCGTTCCCTTGCCTTTGGGACGGGTTCCTTGCGCCAGCGAGAGCGAAGGAAGGAGCGCGAAGAGGATGAGTATGCGTGCAATCATGGTTCAGTTCAAAAATCGAAATTCAGCACTGGCGAAAAGGGCGAGGCAGAAGGTGGTCCATGCTTGGTTCGCCGAACTGCCGCTGGCTCGTTCGCGGTCGAGAAAGGATCTCGCGATTTGCATCTCCTTCATCGTCGGCGGCCGCCCGAAGGCGAGGCCGTAGGCCAAGGCAATGCGCTGGTCCGGGTAGTTCCCGGCCTGCGTGGCGAGGCGTTTGGCGAACGTTCCGGCCTGCTCGCGAACGAAATCGTTGTTCAGCAGGTAGAGCGCCTGCGCCGGCACATTCGTTTGCTCCCGCGCCCCCATGACGAGGCTGGCGTCCGCGTAGTCGAAGACGGCGAGGGCGTCCGGGAGCAGGTCGCGTGCGATGGGCAGATACACGCTGCGATCGTTCGCCACGGCATCGGCGAAGGTGTCTTCATCGATGCGAATGAAACCGCCCGTGCTTCCGATGGGACCGTCACCGGCGAGCGCCACGGCGGAGCCGATGGGCGGAGCGAGTTGAAGCTGTCCGCTCGCGGCGAGCATGGCGTCGCGAATGCACTCCGCGTCGAGCCGCCGCTTGTCGCGCCGCCACAGGAGCGTGTTCTCCGGATCGGCATCGAAGTTCCCGGCGTCATGCGTGGAGGCGAGTTGGTAGGTGCGGCTGAGCACGATTTCGCGGATGGTCGCCTTGATGGACCACTCGTTGCGAACCAGCCGCACAGCCAGGTGGTCGAGCAGCGCCTGATTCGACGGCGGCGTTCCCTGAGTGCCGAAGTTATCCACGCTCGCCACCAAGCCCGTGCCGAAAAGCCAGTGCCAGAGGCGGTTTGCCATCACACGCGCCGTGAGCGGATGATGCGGGCTGGCGATCCAGTCGGCGAGTTCCTTTCGACCGCTGGTGTTGGAGGGAATCGTCGGCGGGGTCGTGGTGGAAAGCGCCGCAGGGAATCCGCGCGGCACACGCTCGCCCGGTTCGTTCATCTCGCCGCGCACGAAGAACGGACTGTCCGCGATGGTCTCGAAGCCGCTCGGTGGCCGGATGCCGGAGCTGCCCTTGATTTCCACCACCTTTGTCGGCTGCATCGGTCCGGGGCTGTGATCGCCGACGGGCCGGTCCTGCACGCCCATGCAGAAGGCATTGGCATGGCCCTGCTCGTCGAAGGCGCTGAGGCGCGCTTCGAGTTCCGCCATTCTGCCGAGAGCGATTTGCACTTGGATGAAGAATTGGGGGCCTCTGCCACCGCCTTTCGCTCCGCCTTTGTCTCCACCGCCCTTCGCGCCACCCACGCCTCTGCCGCGCGGCCCGCCCGGCGAGCCGGAGCCGGGACCGCTGCGTTGCGCCATGAGACCGTCGTAACGTGCCTTTGCCTCGGTGTATTCCTGCTGCAACTGCGCCCGCTCCTCCAATGTGATGCTCGGCTTCACGACGGGCATTCCCGCATCCTTCGGCAGGGCGATGAGGCCGCGTTCCTGATTGTTCTTTGGCCCGCTCAGCGTGCCGTAGCTTACTTCCGATGAGAGGAAAATGCCCGCCATCGCAGAATAGTCCCGCTGCGA
>CAYMMC010000051.1:0-11192 GCA_964391125.1 uncultured Akkermansia sp. | reverse complement strand
CGTAGATGGCCTGCTTCAGGTCGCCGACTTGGAAGAGGGATCGCGTCCCCGAGGCGTCCTGCACCACCTCGTCGACGAGATTCTCGATGACGCGCCACTGCAGCGGGTTGGTGTCCTGGAATTCGTCGAGGAGCCAGTGGTCGTAGCGCGCGTCGAGGCGGTAGTCGATGCGCAGCCGGCCCTCGTCGCCGGGCCTCTGGGTGAAGGTCGGCGACGCCTCGCCCTCGTCCCCCCCGCGGCCCGCGAGGAGGAGCTGCACGTCCTGGAAGGTGAGCAGGCCGCGTCGGCGCACCTGGCCCGCGTAGGCCGACTCGTAGAGCTGCAGCAGCCCCCGCACGCCCCGGGTGCGGTCGAGCTTCGCCTTCAGCTCGCCGCCGACGATCCATTGGAACAGCAGGCGCAGCGGCTCGCAGGCGTCGGGTCCCAGCTCGTGGACGGTCCGGTTGAACTTGATCGCCGTGGCGCCCGCGGAGACCTCGCGCCAGAGCGGCAGGACGCGCTCGGCCACGTATTTGATCCGCGGGGGCAGGGGCAGGCCGGGGCGGTGTCCGGCGATCTCGGCGACGAACTCGTCCCAGTATTTCCACTCGACCTTTTCCCCTCTCGCTTCGAGCGTCCTCAGGGCTCCGAGGAGGCGGCGGCCCTCCTTTCCCGGCTCGACCTCGCCGGGGAACCAATGCCGCCCCCCGTCCCGCCAGATCGCCTCGGCCCGGCCCCAGCACCGCTCCGAGGGCGCCAGGAGAAAGAGGTCGTGGAGACCGTCGAGGTATCCGTCGAGCTGCTTCGCGACGCGGTTCTCGTCCGAGCCCAGGGTGGCGAGGCGGAAGGCCTCGAGGAAGGCGCCCTGGGCGTCGCCGCCGCCCTTGCCCCGGCGGGGCGGCGGCGAGAAGACCGTCTCGTAGACGCGCGCCCGGGCCACTGCGGACTGGTGCTCGTCCATCGTCTCGAAGCCTCCTGCCAGCCCGAACTCGGCGGGAAAGGCGCGGAGCAGGTTCGCGAAGAAGCTGTCGAGCGTGCCGAGAAAGAGGCGCGGCATGCGCGAGACGAAGACGCGGAGGAGGCGGGCGTAGTCCTCCGGGCTCAGGGTGGCGAGGACGGGGGATAGCGGATCGTTCCGGTCCGCCGCGAGGGCGGCGGCCTCCTTCGGATCGGAGGCGGCCTTGGCCAGTTTCAGGAGGATGGAGTCGAAGAACTCGCCCGCCGCCTTGCGGGTGAAGGTCGCCGCGAGGATCCGCTCCGGCGCGACCTCCTGTCCGCCCCGCAGCTGCAGGGCCATCAGGGCGATGTAGCGGTTGGTGAGCTGCCAGGTCTTCCCCGAACCGGCCGAGGCGAGGATCATTTCGTGGGGGAGTTCCATGCGATGCGCGAGGGGGTGGGAAGGGGAGCGAGGGACTGGCTCGGGTTCAGATTGGGCGGAAGCGCCCCCGGAGGCAACTGCTTTCGCGTCCTTTCTCCCGGTGGACCTCCATGGGGGATTCGGATATGCTTGGAACGGTCGGGACGATCCGGGGTTCCTTCTTTCACGGCATGAAGTTTCCAATGTTGCTCGCCACGCTCGCCGCCGCCGTGCCTTCGGCGGCGCAGGAGGACGTCGCCCCCGCCGCCGTGGTGGCGGAGGACTTCGACGCGCTGAAGGGGCAGTCGCCCTTTCTCCGCTCCTTGAATCTCAGCGACCTGCTCATCCTCACCGGTTTCGCCGAGGTCGAGGGCGAGCGCGTCGCCACGGTCATGAACAAGGAGACCAAGGAGACCTACGTCGTCTCCAGCCAGACCAATTCGCAGGGTTGGAAGATGGTCGAGGTGAAGTCCGAGGGGGATCTCGAGACGGTCGCCGCGAAGATCGCGATCGACGGCGGCGAGGTCGTGACGGTTCGCTACGCGGAGTTCCAGCTGAAGCCCGGCGAATCGAAGCCGGCGGCGGGCCCCTCCACGGAACCGAACGGCGGACCGACGGCGATCGTGGTGGCGAGTCGGCGCGAGGGCGGGCGTTCCGGGCGGCGGGGGCCCTCGCCGGAGATGCGCGAGAAGATGGGCCGCCTCTCCGAGGACCAGCGTCGTCAGCTCTTCAACCGGATGAGGGAGCTGCGCGAACAGAACCCCTTCATGTCCCGGGAGGAGAGCGGAAGGATCTTTCTCGAGTCCATGGACAACATGCTGAAGCAACGGTGAAGGAAGGGGGAGGGGCCCCATCCCGGCGGCGAAGAAGCGGCGCGAGCGATGGCGCGGACCGTCGCGGACGGGGCAACCCAGCCGTTGACAGCGGGGGGCGGTCGGTTAGAATTCCCCTCCCGTCCCCTCGGACGGATTCGCGACGCCGGAGTAGCTCAGGGGTAGAGCAACGCATTCGTAATGCGTGGGTCGGGGGTTCGATTCCCCCCTCCGGCTGCGGTGCGGCTAGAGGCCGTATTTCCTGATCTTCTCCCGCACCGTCGGCCTGGAGAGGCCGAGCCACTCGGCCGCGCGGGTGATGTTGCCCTCGCCGAGACGGAGGGCCTCGCCGATCAGGGAGCTTTCGAAGCGCTCCAGGGCGATCCGGTAGGCGTCCCCCTTGCCGTCGCCGGCGGCGGTCTTGGCGAGGAGCTCGGCATGCCAGCCGCGCAGCGGATCCTCCCCCCCCGTGGCGCTTCCGTCCGTCTCGCGCAGCAGCTCCTCGACGAGGGGGCGGTCGATCGGGTAGCCGCGGCTGCGGAGCAGGGCCTTGCGGACGAGATTCTGGAGCTGGCGCACGTTGCCGGGGAGCCGGGCCGACTCGAGGCAGGAGAGCGCCCCCCGCGCCATGTTGGCGGGCGGCAGGTCCAGCTCGCGGGCGAGGCGGCGGAGGAAGAAATGGACGAGCAGGGGGATGTCGCCGAGGCGGTCGCGCAGGGGCGGCAGCTTGATCGTGGCGACGTTGAGGCGGTAGAAGAGATCCTCGCGGAACTGCCCTTCGGCGATCATGCGCTCCAGCGGGCGGTGGGTCGCGGCGATGATGCGGACGTCCACGGCGATCTCCTCGTTTCCGCCGACGCGCTGGAAGCGCTTCTCCTGCAGGACGCGCAGCAGCTTCGCCTGGAGGGGGTGGTCGAGGTCGCCGATCTCGTCGAGGAAGAGCGTGGCGCCGTTGGCCTGCTCGAATTTCCCGATCCTCGTCGCCGTCGCCCCCGTGAAGGCGCCCCGCTCGTGTCCGAAGAGCTCCGACTCGAGGAGGCTCTCGGGGATGGCGGCGCAGTTCACCGTGACGAAGGGCCGGTGGGCGCGGTGCCCGTGCTGGTAGAGGGCGCGGGCGACCAGCTCCTTTCCCGTGCCCGTCTCGCCGCGGATCAGCACCGTGACCGGGGTGGGCGAGAGCCGGCCCAGGGTCTTGTAGACGTCGAACATGGCCCGGCTGTTGCCCACGAGGGTGTCGCTGTCCTCGGCCATTTCGTTGCGCGGATCGATGGCGACGGGCTCCGAGCCCTTGCGGGAGCAGCCGATGGCCTCGCGCACCGCCCGGCGCACCTCGGCGGGATCGAGCGGCTTCGCGAGGAAGTCGAAGGCCCCCGCCTTCACCGCCTCGATCGCCGAGCGGCCTCCCGAGGCCCGCGCCACGCCGATGAAGGGCAGCAGGGGATGGGAGCGGCGCAGCGACTGGAGCCATTCGAAGCCGTCGAAGGATTCGCCGGAAAGCTCGCAGAGCACCGCGTCGAAGCCGCGATGGGCCAGCTCCGCCTCCGCCGCCTCCGCGTCCGGCGCCGCGACGAGGCGCAGATCGGCGTCGTGGAGCGACTCCCCGACGGTGCGGGCGGTCTCCGCGTCGCCGTCGACGACGAGAACGTAGGGTGGGTTGGGCATTGCCATCGGAAGCGGTCGGACTTTATCCGCTCGCTGGAAAAAATCTTACCACTTCCTGTCCGATTTCCCAGCAGTTCCCCTGGCGGACGCCGGTTGCGGCGCGGTCTGCGGGAGGGCGAAGCGCTTGGCACGCAAGATGCTTGAAGAAGCCGATCCCAAGCCCCAACCCCATCCGACAAGAGCAATCATGAAAAAAATCGAAGCCATCATCAAGCCCTTCAAGCTCGAAGAAGTCAAGGAAGCCCTGACCGAAGTCGGGGTCCACGGCATGACGGTCAGCGAAGTGAAGGGATTCGGCCGCCAGAAGGGCCATACCGAGATCTATCGCGGATCCGAGTACACCGTCGATTTCCTGCCCAAGGTGAAGCTCGAGATCGTCGTCGAGGACGGCGACGCCGCCAAGATCGTGGATGCGATCGTGAAGGCCGCCTCCACCAGCAAGATCGGCGACGGAAAGGTCTTCGTCTCGGCGATCGAGGACGCCGTCCGCATCCGCACCGGCGAGCGCGGCGACGACGCCATCACCGTGTCGGCCGAGTGATCCGACGGTCTCTGGCAGGCCCGGTCCCGCCGAGGCGGGGCCGGGCCTTCGTTTTGGGGCGGCGGCCCCGTCCCGGGCGGGCTCGCTTCCGCCGTCCCGCTCCGTTTCCTCCCACTCCGGCCCTTGCGCTTTCGCGGGGAGGCTCTCTCTTTGTGGCGATGAAAACGCTTTCCATCGGCCTCGCCCAGTTCGCCGCCGTCGAGGACCCGGCCTCGAATCTCGACAGCGCCGAACGCCTCGTCCGCGCCGCCGCCGCGAAGGGCGCCGAGATCGTGTGCCTGCAGGAGATGTGCTCGACGCTCTACTTCTGCCGCCGGGAGGATCCCGCCCTCTTCCGCTACGCCGAGGCCATCCCTGGAACCACCACGGAGCGCTTCGCCTCCGTCGCGAAGGAGCTGGGCGTCGTCGTCGTCCTGCCGCTCTTCGAGAAGCGGGCCACCGGCTTGTATCACAACACCGCCGCCGTGCTCGACGCCGACGGGACCTGCCTCGGCAAATACCGGAAGATGCACATCCCCGAGGACCCCGGATTCCACGAGAAGTTCTACTTCGCCCCCGGCGACCTCGGCTACCGCGTCTGGGAGACCGCCTTCGGCAAGATCGGCGTGCTCATCTGCTGGGACCAGTGGTATCCCGAGGCGGCCCGGCTCACCGCGATGCAGGGGGCGAACGTGCTGTTCTACCCCACCGCGATCGGCTGGCTCGCCGAGGAGCGCGAGACCCTCGGCTCGGCCCAGCACAACGCCTGGGAGACGGTGCAGAAGGGCCACGCCGTCGCCAACGGCTGCTTCGTCGCCGCGCCGAACCGGGTCGGGCGCGAGGGCGACACGGTCTTCTGGGGCCAGTCCTTCGTCGCCAACCCCTACGGCGAGGTCCTCGCCCGGGGGCCCGCGGAGGAGGAATGGGCCGAGGCCATCGTCTGCGATCTGGAGCAACTGGAGGAGTTCCGCAACATCTGGCCCTTCTTCCGGGACCGGAGGATCGACAGCTACGATCCGATCTTGCGGCGCTGGATCGACTGACGGGCTGCGGGTGGCGTGCCGGGCCCCTGGCCTGACTGCGTGTCGGCGTTCCCCTTGAACTTGCCGGGGGCCGCGTCCACTGGTGCGGACGCATCCCGGTCCGCCATGTTCACGATCCCGACCTCCGCATCGCTGAAACGCCGCTCCTTTCTCCACACCAGCTCGCTCGCCGCCGCCGCTTGGTGGTCGGGACGGGCGCTCGGCGTGGCGAAGGAGTTCCCCAAGCTCTCCGACTACCCCTTCCAGCTCGGCGTGGCGTCGGGCGATCCCGAGCCGGACGGAGTGGTCCTCTGGACCCGTCTGGCGCCCCGTCCCTTGGAGGTCGGCGGCGGGATGCCCCCCGAGCCGGTCAAAGTCCACTGGGAGGTCGCCGCGGACGAGGGCATGGGCAAGGTCGTGGCCAGCGGCACGGCCAACGCGGTGCCGGAGTGGTCGCATTCGGTGCATGTGGAGGTCGGGGGGCTCGCGCCGGACCGCTGGTATTGGTATCGCTTCTCCGCCGGAGGCGAGGCGAGTCCCACGGGGCGCACCCGCACCATGCCGTCTCCCGGCACGATGCCCGAGCGTCTCCGCTTCGCCTTCGCGAGCTGCCAGCACTACGAGACGGGGCTCTACACCGCCTACGAGCACATGGTGCGGGAGGATCTCGATCTGGTGTTCCATCTGGGGGACTACATCTACGAAGGGGCCGCCGCCGACGGGCGGGTGCGCAAGCACGAGGGCCCCGAGCCCGCCACGCTCGACCAATACCGGGCCCGCCACGCCCAGTACAAGACCGATCCGGCCCTCCGGGCCATGCATGCGGCGGTCCCGTGGATGGTCACCTGGGACGACCACGAGTTCGACAACAACTGCGCCGGAGACATCTCGGAGGAAGAAGGGGTGAGCCGGGAGGACTTTCTGAGACGGCGGGCGGCGGCCTACCAGGCCTACTACGAGCACATGCCGCTCCGCCGCAGGTCCTTGCCGAAAGGCCCGGACATGCGGCTCCACCGCAGCGCGGGATTCGGCGAGCTGGCCCGCTTCTTCGTGCTGGACACGCGGCAGTACCGGACCGACCAGCCCTGCGGCGACCGCAACAAGCCGCCCTGCGACGAAGTCTACCATCCCGAGGCCACCATCATGGGCGCGGAGCAGCGGGATTGGCTGTTCCGCGGCCTGGACGCCTCCGCGGCCAAGTGGAACGCCCTGGCCCAGCAGGTGATGATCGCGCGGGTGGACCGGGCGGCGGGCGAGGAGGTGGCCTACAGCATGGACCAATGGCCGGGCTACGAGATGGAGCGGCGCCGTCTCCTGAAGTTCTTCCACGAGCACGGCGTCTCCAATCCGGTGGCCTTCGCCGGCGACATCCATTCGAACTGGGCCAACGAACTGATCGCCGACTTCGACGATCTCGGCTCGCGGAGCGTGGCGACGGAATTCGTCGGCACGTCGATCTCCTCGGGAGGCAACGGCCTCGCCGAGCCGAAGCGCCTCGCCGAGCTGCTCGGCGAAAATCCCTTCGTCAAGTTCCACAACGCCGAGCGCGGCTACGTCCGTTGCGAGGTGACTCCCGCGGCGTGGCGAACCGACTTCAAGACGGTGGAATACGTCGACCGGGCCGGTGCGCCGCTGCGGACGCGGGCCTCCTTCGTGGTGGAGGACGGACGCCCCATGCTGAACCGGGTTTGACGCCGCGTTGACGGCGTCTTGCCTTTTTTTGATTTTCCCTTGCCAAGCTCCGGCGCTTCCCCTACAAGACTCGCGCCATGAGCAAAGCCATCGTTTTCACCGCCATCGCCTCCCTCTTCGCCATCGCGGTCGTCGCCGACGACCACGAGGCCATCGGAAAAGTCATGAAGGAGGGCTTCAAGGGCAAGACCAGCCCCATCTCAAAAGTCATCGACGGAGAAGCCACCGCCGAAGAGACCAAGGCGCTCGCCGCGCTCGTCCGGACGATGCACGGGACCAAGGCCCCCGAAGGCGAGCAGGACGCCTACGAGAAGAAGGTCGCCGAGCTGATCGCGGCCATGGACGAGGTCGCGGGCGGCAACTCGAGCGACGCCGCGATCGGGCGTCTGGAGAAAGCGCAGAACTGCAAGGCCTGCCATTCGGAGCACAAGCCGAAGTGAGCCCGGCGCCGGCTCCGTCCGCCCGGTCCCCCCGAACCCCCGTCGGCGATGCCGAGCGGGGGTTTTTCGTGTCCGGGAGCCGCTCCAAACGGAGGCCAGTCCGTCGTCGCCATGTGACGGAACCGTTTCCCGAGAGCCTTGCCGCGGGACCGGATCTCCCGTAAAGTGCAGGCCCTTCACGATGCGCCGCCGCGACAGACAGCCTCGCCTATCCGAGGGCTTCACCCTCATGGAATTGCTCATGGCCCTGGCCCTGTTCGCCATGGCGGCGGTGAGCCTTGCCGGGGCCTTGAACCTGATCAGCCTGACCGTGGGCGAATCGATCGACGACGCCGAAGTGCGGGAGCAGCTGCGCGCCGCCATGCTGGAGGCGACGCGCGACCCCGCGATCCGGGAGGAAACCCGGGAAACGAATCCGAACGAGCGGGGGATCTACTTCCGCATCGCCGTGGTTCGTCTCGATCTGAAGAACGACCAGGGCGAGAGCCTCAACGATCTCTACGAAGTGACGGTGACGGCGCTGCGCGAGGGGTCGGACGGGCGGGCGGAGACGCTGGACGCCGCCACCACCTACGCGAACCCGAATCTACTCTAGCCCGCCCCCCCCGATTCCGCGCCGCCCCGGTCCAGCGCCCGCAGCGCCTTCACCCTCCTCGAGATGATGCTCTCGGTGGCGGTGTTCGTGCTGCTGGTGACCTCCGCCTTCTCCCTCGTCGGGGCGACCTCCGAGCTGATGCCGGAGGTTTCGGAGCTGCAGAACGAAGCGGCGCAGCGGATGCGCTTCATCGAGGTGTGCCGAGCCGCCTTCGAGGGCATGACGGAGAACTCGAGCCTGGAATTCCACTACTTCGATCGCAGCGGGGGCCGTTTCGACACTTACCTCGCCCTCGTCGATGCCCCCGACGCTTTCGACTTCGGGGCGAACACCCAGGACGAGATCCGCCGGGTCGTTCTGGCGGCGGAGATCCAGTCGGGCGGCTATATTCGGACGAGGGTCTACTACATGGACGACCTGAGCTTCGACGAGGCGAAAAAGAGCGACTTCCAGCAGCACGACGCCCCCTACGTCGAGCTGATTCCCCGGATGCGGCAGCTCAGTTGGCGCTTCTACGATCCGCTGACGAGGGAGTGGAAGCAGACCTTGGATGGCAATCTGAGAACCAATCTGGCGGAGCTGACCTTCCAGATTGACGCATCGTCCCCGCCGATGCGGAGCGTCTACTGGCACCTGAACGGAGGTGGCCGATGAAGCGCGACGAGCCAGTCCGTTCCGCCGCGGGCGGAGTCCGGGGGTCGGCCCTCGTCGCGATCCTCTGGATCATCTCCATCCTCAGCCTCGCCGTCTTCTCGGCGACTCAGTTCCTCTTCGTCGAGCTGGAGTCGGATTCGAACGCCTCGTCCCTCTTCCGCGCCGAGCTCCTCGCCGACCGCGGCGTCGCCCTCGCCTCCCATCCGGGCGTGAAGAAGGGCGACCCCATCCTGGTCCAGTCGTCGGGCGGTGGCGAATCCTTCGCCGCCCGCATCAGCAGCGAAGGCGACCGGCTCAATCTCAACGAGCTGCTCGACAACGCGGAGACCGACCGCGTCGTCCTCGAGGACCTCTTCCACCAGTGGGGCCTGCCCCGCGACGAGGCCGTCGACGTGGTGGACTGCCTCGTCGACTGGGTCGACGAGGACGACGAGCCGACCATGGTCGGGGCGGAGCGCAGCCACTACTACTCCATCGGCCGCATCAACCATCCCTTCAACCGTCCCTTCGAATCGCTCAACGAAGTGCTCCTGGTGAAGGATTTCGACCGGATCGTGGCGGTCAATCCGCGCTGGCGCGAGTCCTTCACCCTCCTCAGCGAAGGTCCGCTCGACCTCAACGAGGCCCCGGCCGACCTGATCGCCGCCGCCTGCGGCTGCCCCCTCGAGGTGGCGCACCAGTTCGTCTCGGTTCGGGACGGGCTCGACGGCATCCCCGGCACGCTCGACGACCTCAGGTTCGAGAGCGTCGAGTCCGCGCTCGAGCTGCTCTCGGTCCCGGCCGGTCTTGTCGACGAAATTTCGTCGCGGGTGTCGGTCGAGGACGCCTCGCGACGCATCCTCTCGGTGGGCCGGGCCGGGGCAATATCGGTTGAAAGGTCGGTCACCGTTCAATACACTGGCGATCGCGGCATGATCGTGAGCTGGGCCACGAGGCGGATCGAATGACACGAAACCTTCCAGAATGGGCCTATCTCGTGGACGAGACGGGACGCTACTGGCACCACCTCGGCAGCGGCGCCCGCCACTCCGCCGAGGGGGAGGGATTCGCGCGGCCTCCGGGGAAGTCTCTCTTCGCCATCGCCACGAACGATCTCGTTTCCATGCCCCAGTGGGTCAGCAGCAAGGACTCGGCCATCATCGGCGAGGTCGTCGAGGCGGAGATCGCCAGGCTCGGCATCCAACGCCGCGGCGGCCCCGGCAGGGTCTCCGACTGGAAGCCCGTGGAACTGAACGGCAGCCGCACCCTGGTCCAGTCCCTGGCCACGCCCTGGGCTCTGGAGGAGTTCGTCGGCTCCCCCGCCCCCTCGGAATTCGTCGGCTTCCTCCCCCACTACGCGCTCTACCCTCCGCCGCCGGATTCGGCGGTGCTGTGGAAGGAAGGTCCGAACTGGGTGGCCGGCTACTCGCGCGGAGACCGCTGGATCCATGTCCAGACCCTCGGTGGCGAGGAGATGCGCCCGCTGCTGGCCGGGGAGATCCGTCTCACCCTCATCGAACTCGCCGCCAAGGGGCTCCTCGACGGCGCCTCCCGCGTCGTCGTCTGGGCGCCCTACGATCTCGACCTGCACCGCTCCCTCCAAGAGGAGACGGGCCTGCCGGTGGCCTTCGAGGCGCGCCCCGCCCCCGCTCCGGAAAGCGCCCCCGCCTGGAGCTTCGAACCCCACGAGGTCGCCCGTGCGCGGCTCGGCCGGATCCGCCGCCGCCGCGGTCTTCTGGTCGTCGTCGTCGCGCTCCTCGCCCTCGCCCTTCTCGCCGCCTCCGCCGCCTTCCATCTCTGGCGCCTCGAGACCTCGAACGAGCGGCTCCGCGCGAATATCGAGGCGAACCGGGAGGACGCCGAGGTGATCGAGTCGGCCATGGCGCGCTGGCAGACCTTCGGCCCCGCGATCGAGCCGCGACGCTCCCCCGTCGAGCTCTTCCACCTCGTCTCCTCGCTCCTGCCGGAAAAGGGCCTGCGCCTGACCTCCTTCGAGGTGCGCGACGACAAGATCATCGAGGTCCGGGCCGAGGGCGCGGCGATGGCCAACGCCATCCAGATCAAGGGGGCCTTCGAGAAGGACGAGGCTCTCTCGGACTACGCTTGGGTCATCCCCCCGCCGCGGGCCAAGGGCGACTTCACCGAGGTCTTCGCCACCGGCACCTACCGCTTCTGACACGATGAAGGCCAGCGAAAAACGACTCCTCTTCGCCTTGCTCGGGATGCTCTTCCTCGGGGCCGCCGTGATCGGGTCGGACTACTATTTCGACCGCCGCGACCTCCTCCTCGCCGACAAGTCGGAACTGGAGAACGATTGGGTCGTCATCGAGACCCTCTTCGAGGAGAAGGAGGTATGGGAGCTGCGCTCGGCATGGCTCGCCCTCATTCTGCTCCTCATGGCCGTGTTCTGGGGCCTGCTGCCCTGCCGGGAAGCACTCTAACGGCAGCTCTCCGACTTCAAGCTACATCACCGCTCATTA
>CAYMMC010000050.1:0-11280 GCA_964391125.1 uncultured Akkermansia sp. | reverse complement strand
AACTCCTCGCATTTTCCGGTTGTCTTTCCGCGTCTTCCGGGTATTACTGACACCCCCCGCCGCCGGACGTGGTCCCATGCCGGTGGTGAAGCGGTAAGGCTCGATAGCTCAGTTGGTAGAGCAGAGGACTGAAAATCCTTGTGTCCCCAGTTCGAATCTGGGTCGAGCCACCTCCCCTGCCCTCGCGCCTCAGTTCCCTCCCGCCGAGGGCGAGGCCCCGATCAGGGTCACGTTGAGCGCGGCGGCGTCGCCCGCTTCGTATTCCTCCCAGGTGAGCTGGCCGTCTCCGTCGCGGTCCATCGCCCGGAAGGCGTCCACGAAGGGAGCGAACTTCGTGATATGGGCCACCGCTTCGTCTTCCGAGAGGTAGCCGTCGCGATTCAGGTCGAGGCTGTCGAACAGCCCGTCGTCGACCGGCTGGCTGGGACGTGCGGCAGCCCATTCCGCAGGGGAGACCCGCCGGTCGTCGTCCAAGTCGATCTCCGCGAGCCCTTCCTGATGCTTGTGGGCGGCCAGCTCGGCGAGGGAGAGCCTTCCATCCGCGTTCTTGTCGATCCGGGCGAAGGTGGCCTGGTCGATGGCGCCGGGGACGACGGGACCTTCCTGCTCCAAGGTGCGGCAGGAGGGAAGAAGGGCGATGGAGAGCAGTGCGGCGCCTGCGGCCATCCCGGGGCGTAGGGGAATGTGCATGGTCCAAGTCGAGGGCGGGCCCTCCCGGAAATCTTGGGTCAAAAACGCGGCTCCATCAAGCTCGCTCCGCCGCAGACCGCCTGGACCGCGTTTTTTAGCCTTGCCCTGTGCGGGCAATTCGCCCACACTCACATTGTAAATACAGTCAGCGCCGTTTCCTTCCCCATGAGCGACACCGAGGCCACCGGCATCCAATTCTCAATCCTCAAGCGCGGCGAGCGCGATCCCACGGGCCCCTACACGCAGGAGGAACTGCTCCACCTGCTCAACGAAGGGGAAGTCGGGCTGAACGATTTCGTCTACTACGACGGGATCGGCGAGTGGAAGCCCATCCACGAGGTCTTCGAGGTGCACGAGCAGATCACCCACTTCGTCGACGACGGGCAGGACACCCAACGCGTCGGCGTCGCCTTCCGGGAGGTGTCGAACGTGGTCGGCAACGGCGAGAGCATCTACTACATCGCGGTGCAGGCCAAGGTCGGCCTTCTCAGCAAGACGAAGCAATGCGTCGTCGTCACCGACCGCCATCTCTTCATCATGACCGAAACGCGCAAGGGCTACGAACTGGAGGCGCACCCCTGGTCGTCGATCACGAACACCCTCATGCGCGACGAGGGCAAGGGGCTGGGCACCTTCTCGCTCCTCCTCGGCGGGGAGCACCGCACCGACATCAGCCACATCCCCCTGAAGCAAGTCCACCGCCTCTTCCAGCTCTCCCAGGAGATGAAAGGCGGCGCAGCGACCCCGTGACCCGTGACTTCCGCCCCGCCCCGCGCCGCGCTCTTCGGCGGATCCTTCGACCCCGTCCACCGCGGGCACCTCGCCATGGCGATCGCGGCGAGGGAGGCCGCCGGGCTGGACCGCGTCGTGTTCGTGCCCGCCGCCACCTCCCCCTTCAAGCGCGGCACCGTCGCCACGGGAGCGCAGCGCCGCGAGATGCTGGAGATCGCGCTGGCGGAGGCGAGCCTGGACTGGGCCGAGATCTCCGGTTTCGAGCTGGATCGCCCCGCGCCGAGCTATTCCTGGGAGACGGCGCTTCATTTTGCGGAGACCTCTCCCGGGACCGACTGGCACTGGATTCTCGGAACGGACCAGTGGGAGCAGATCGAGCGCTGGGCCGAGCCGGAGATTCTGCGCAGGACGCTCCGGTTCCTCGTCTTCGCGCGGAACGGGCAGGCGGTCCGCCAGCGCCCCGGATGGCGCGCCACGGCGGTGCCCTTCGAGCATCCGGCCTCCTCCACGGCGATCCGCGAGGGCTTCGCCGCGCATCGCCACTGGCTTACGCCGCGCGTGGCGGCGTATTGGGAATCGAGGACCGGGGGCTGAACGCCGACGTGCGAAAAACGCCTGGGGCGGGGCTCTGAAATCTCGCGTAAGGTCCCGGATTCCCCTCCGTCCCATCCAGCTAGCCATGAAAGCCATCCACCTCGACTCCTCCAATTTCGACTCCGCCATCTCCGGGACCTCCTTGCCGGTCCTCGTCGACTTCCACGCCGAATGGTGCGGCCCCTGCAAGATGCTCGGTCCCATCGTCGAGCAGGTCGCCGAGGCGAAGGAGGGCGAGGCGGTCGTGGCGAAGGTCGACATCGACGCCGCCCGCGACATCGCGGCCCGCTACCGCATCACTTCGGTGCCCACGCTGATCGTCTTCAAGGACGGACAGCCCGTCGTCGCCGCCCGCGGCGTCCAGACGAAGGCGGCGCTCGAGTCCATGATCGCCGAAGCTGCGGCGAAGACGGCCTGATCCCGCCATCGGACCGCCCGGCCGCGCGGTCCGCCGCCTACGCGAAGGCGTCACCCGGCGGCCACTGAAAGGAGCGGACCCCTGTGCGAAATTGCGGCCCAGCCCCGCATGATCACGATCCGTCCAACCTTCCTCCTGCTCGCCGCCTGCGCCGCAGTCTGCTCCACGACGGCGCAGGCCGGCGACAAATCGAGCGCGCAGGCCGACGAGAAGGCCTTCGACGCGATCGAGCCCCTCATCGCGACCCATTGCTACGACTGCCATGGCGACGGGATGGACCAGGGCGACTTCGCGATGGACGACTTCGAGAGCGTCGCGGCGCACTTGAAGGACTTCGACGTCTGGTACGAAGTTTGGAAGAACGTCAGGAGCAACCTGATGCCGCCCGCCGACAAGCCGCAGCTGGAGCCCGGCGAGAAGGCCGAGATCCTCGCCTTCATCGAATCGACCGTCTTCAAGATCGACCGGAAGAACCCCGATCCGGGACGGGTCACCATCCGTCGCCTCAACCGGGAGGAATACCGTCATTCGATCAAGGACCTCCTGAACCACGACTTCAGGGTCGAGGACATCCTCCCCCCCGACGACACCGGCTACGGCTTCGACACCATCGGCGACGTCCTCAGCATTTCGCCGCTGCTGATGGAGAAGTACCTCGAGGCGGCCGCTCTGATCGTCGAGAAGGCCGTCCCTACCGACGGCCCCGGAATCCTGGAGTCGTCCTTCGACCTGAAAGCCTTCCGCGACGAACGGAACAAGGACTGGTCGGTCGACCGAATGCCCTTCGACCACGCCCGGAAGATGCAGGGCCGCCCCTGGGTGGGCCACGACGGGGAATACGAGATCAGCCTCGACTTCCGCGTCGTCGGATCGAAGGAGGCGAGCTCGCAGACCGCCACGCTCAAGCTCGGCGTCGACGAGGAGCTCCTGGCGGAGCGGGCTCTGGGCTGGGACGCTTCCGAGCGGCTCACCCTGAAGGCCAAGGCGCCGCTGAAGAAAGGCACGGAGGCCGCCTTCTGGATCGCGGTCGAAACCGGGAAGCCTCCGGGCGAAGGGGAAGGCAAGCTGAGCGTCGACGTGGAGCGGTTCCGCATCCGGGGGCCCCTCGACGGAAGCAAGAAGGACTACCCCTGGAACGCGCGCCACATCTTCCCATACGGCCCCCCTCCGGCGGACGAGTCGCAGCGGGACCCCCACCGCAGGCGGATTCTGGAGAGGTTCGCCACCCGGGCCTTCCGGCGCCCCGTCGACGAGGCCTCCCTGGACCGTCTCGTCGCCCTCGCCCGCGAGGTGGACGAGCAGCCGGGGAACGGATTCGAGGACGGCGTCGCCGAGGCCATCCTCGCCATCCTGGTGAGCCCGCGCTTCCTCCTCCGCGCCGAGATCCAGCCCGAGCCCGACAACCCCGGCAAGATCGTCCCCCTCGACGAATATGCCCTCGCCTCCCGCCTCTCCTACTTCCTCTGGAGCTCCCTTCCCGACGAGGAACTGCTGAAGCTCGCCGGCGAAGACAAGCTGCGGGAGAATCTCCGCGCCCAAGTGGACCGCATGCTGAAGGATCCGAAGTCCGACCGCATGATCCGGAACTTCGTCGGGCAATGGCTGCAAGCGCGCGACGTCGAGACCATGAGCTTCAACGAGCGCATCGTCCTGGGGGAGAAGAGCTCGCAGGAGGCGCGCCGCCGCTTCAACCGCGACCTGCGCCGGGCCATGCGCCTCGAGAGCGAGCTGTTCTTCGCCCACGTCCTGCGCGAGAACCGGCCCGCCGTCGAACTGCTCACCGCGAACTACACCTTCCTCAACGAGGCCCTGGCCGATTGGTACCAGGTCGAGGGCGTCGAGGGCTCGCAGATGCGCAAGGTCGACCTGCCCGAGAGCTCGCCTCGAGGCGGGCTGCTGAACCAGGCCACCTTCCTCCTCGTCACCTCGAACCCCACCCGCACCTCGCCGGTGAAGCGCGGGCTCTTCGTCCTGGAGAGCCTCCTCGCCACCCCGGCGCCCCCGGCCGCCCCCGACGTGCCGCCCCTGGAGGCCTCGGCCGTGGGCGACCGGAAGAACCTGCCCCTCCGCGAGATTCTCAAGATCCATGCCGAGCACAAGCTCTGCGCCTCCTGCCACCTGCGCATGGATCCCATCGGGCTCGCCCTGGAGAACTACAACGCCGTCGGCCTCTGGCGCGACGAGGAGAAGGGCCATCCCATCGACACCGCCGGACAGCTCATGACCGGCGAGAAATTCAGCAACGCCCGCGAGCTGAGCACCATTCTCGCCAGCGCCCGGAAGGAGGACTTCCACCGGGCCCTCGCCGAAAAGCTAACCACCTTCGCCGTCGGCCGCGGGATCGAGTACTTCGACGCCCCCACCATCGACAAGATCGTCGCCGACGCCCAGAAGAACGGAGGATCGCTCCGCGAAATTCTCTACGGCGTCGTCGAGAGCGCCCCCTTCCAGAGGCGGCGCGGCGACGGAGGCTTCGCCACCGGGAAGCAGGCGGGGGCGGAGTAGCGGGGCGGCGGGGTGCGCCAATTTTCCGCGGACCGCCCGGTTTCCGACCTTGCGCCCTCGTCGATCCGATCCACTTTGATCGCATGAGCGATTCCAAACCTTCCCCCATCTTCAGTATCGCTTCGATCCTCTCCGTCCTCTGCGCGGTCGGAAGCTTCATGGCCGGCGCGATCTTCGGCCTCATCCTCGCCGTTCTCGCGATCCTGCTCGGCTCCTTCGGCGCAATGCTCTCCCTCTCGCCCCACCGGCGGGGCGGAGTGCTGAGCACCTTCGCCATGGTCGCCGGGGTGATCGGCATCGTCGCGGCGGTCTTCAAGGCGATCTTCTTTTTCTTCTGATCCCGCCTCCGGAACCAGATCCGGCGAAAACGCGGGAACCTGCCGAGGAAGGCGGCCCATGCGGTTCGCCGCGCCGCCGCCTCAATGCCGCCATGGGGGAGATGGAGCTGAACTCGCCGGACTACTGGGAATCGAATGGCGTCGACTTGCGGCTGAATCCCCGCCGCCCCGTCGAGGTGACGGGTTTGCGCGAATTCCTCGAAAGCGAGCTCGAGCCGCGCGGCAGCGTCGTGCTTGCCACATCCGGCTCCAGCGGCAGCGCAAAGTTCGTCGTCCTGCCCAAGGCCGCCCTCCTCGCCTCGGCCGACGCGGTGAACGAGCATTGCGGGCTGGGTGCGGAGGATGTCTGGCTTGGCGGCCTGCCCACCTTCCACGTCGGAGGCATCGGCATCTATGCCCGAGCCTACCGGGCGGGAGCGAGAGTCGCGCCGATGGCGTGGGACGCGTGGACGCGGGACGGCATCGCCTTTCTCCGCAGGGTGCGGGAGGCGGGCGCGACGCTGGCCTCGCTCACGCCGGCGCACCTCTGCGACTTGGTCGGCTCCGGGGCCCCCTGTCCTCCGAGCCTGCGCGGAGTCTTCCTCGGCGGAGGAAGGATCGACGCGGCATTGGTGGAAAGGGCGCTTGCCCTAGGCTGGCCGATCTGGCCGACCTACGGCATGTCGGAGACCGCTTCGCAGGTCGCGACGAACCTCTCGGGCGGAACGGAGTGGCTGCCGCTGCTGCCGGGCTGGGAGGCGCGGACGGGCGAGGGGGGGCGGCTGCTGCTGCGCGGTGCGCCGTTGTTCTCCGGCTACGCCATGCGGAAGGGGGAGGGTTGGCGCTTCGATCCGGCGCGGGACGCCGGGGGCTGGTTCGTCGGGGGCGACCGCTGCGAGCTACGGGGTGGCGAGCTGCGCTTCGTCTCCCGCATCGACGGCGCGGTGAAGGTTCTGGGCGAACTGGTCTCCCTGCCGGCTTTGAACGACCGGATCGCGGCCTTCGGCATTCGCGGATGGATCGTGGCCGTGCCGGAGCCGCGCCGCGGAAACGAGCTGGTGATGGTGAGCGAAGGCGGCGATGCGGGGGATCTGGAGCGCTTCAACACGGAGCTGCCCGCAGTCGAGCGGGTGGTGCGCCGGGTCGCGGTCGCCGAGCTGCCCCGGACGGAAACGGGAAAACCCGACCGCGCGAAAATCGAGGCGCTGGCGGGCCGCCATTGACGCGGTCTCGGAATCGTCGTCGGCTCCCGCGCTGGCATTCCATGCTTTCGGAGCGGAGACGGATTCCGGATTCTCACTGGCCGTCCCGGGGCTGCCCGGCCCCGTGCCAGGCCTGGACAAGACGGACTCCCGTTCGGCGAGGCGGCGGGCGGGCGGCACCTGCCGCCCTTGTGGTCGCGCCGGGCATCGACGCGGACTCTCCGCCGGGGCGGGATGGCAGTGGAAAATGCTCCGTCTCGCCCGTACTGGCGGCGGCGCGCGGGCGCTCCTCAGGCCATCAAGCTCTGGCGGCAGAGCATGGCGTAGGTGCCGTCATGGTCGAGGAGGCTCTCGTGGTCGCCCTCCTCGACGACCCGGCCCTGCTCCAGCACGTAGATGCGGTCGGCGTTGCGGACGGTGGAGAGACGGTGGGCGATGACGAAGCTGGTCCGGTTCGACATGAGACGTTCCAAGGCGCCCTGGATCAAGGCCTCGGTCTCCGTGTCGACGCTGGCGGTGGCCTCGTCGAGGAGGAGCAGGGGCGGGTTCTTCAGGACGACGCGGGCGATGGCGATGCGCTGCTTCTCCCCGACGGACAGCTTCACCCCGCGTTCGCCCACGTTGGTGTCGAGCTGCTGCGGCAGGGCTTCGACGAAGGCGGCGGCGTTGGCGGCGCGAAGGGCCTCCCACATCTCCTCGTCGGTCGCTTCGGCCTTGGCGAGGAGCAGGTTCTCCCGCACCGAGCCGTTGAAGAGGAAGCTCTCCTGGGTGACGTAGCCCATCGCGTCGCGCAGGGAGGGCTTCCTGACGGCGTCGATGGAGATGCCGTCGATCGTGATCGTCCCGGAATCGGCCTCGTAGAAGCGGGTCAGCAGGTTGATCACCGTCGACTTGCCGGCGCCGGTCTGCCCCACCAGGGCGACCATCTGCCCGGGCCGGGCCTCCATCGAGACGCCCCGCAGCGTCGGGATGTTCTCGCCGTAGGAGAAGGACACGTCGCGCAGGACGACGTGCCCGCGCACCGGGCGCGGCAGCTCGGCGCCTTCGTCGAGGCCGGGCTCCTCCTCCGCATCGATGATCTCGAAGACCCGCTCGGCCGCGGCGCGCCCCGCCTGGAGGATCAGGTTCAGCCCGTGGAGGCGCGAGATCGGCTCGTAGAAGAGGTTCAGCGCGACGAGGAAGGCGACGAACACGCCCGTCCGCGCCTCGAGGGCGGCCTGGTCGGGCGCCTGCATCACCGACCAGGCCCCGTAGGCGATGACGAGGACGTAGCCGAAGTTGCGGCAGAACTCCATCGACGGGTTGTAGACCGCCCACACCCGCATCAGGCGCAGGGTGGCCCGGCGGAGGTGCTGGCTGGCCTGGTTGAAGCGTCCGTGCTCCGCCTCCTCGCGGACGAAGGCCTTGATCTGCTGGACGCCGTCGATGTTGTCGTGCAGCAGCGAGTTCATCTCGCTGGTGGCCTCGCGGACGCGGCGGTGGCGCTGCGGCGAGGTCTTGGTGTAGGCCCAGGCCCCGCCGACGAGAAAGGGCATGGGGATCATGGTGGCGAGGGCCAACTGCGGGTCGAGATGGAAGAGGTAGGCGCCCACCACGAGGATCTGCAGGGAGGCCACCACGCCCTGCTCGATCCCGTCGATGAGGACCCGCTCCATCGCGGTCACGTCCTCGGTCACCCGGGTCATCACGTCGCCGGTGCGCTTGTTGTCGAACCAGCGCATGGGCAGGCGCTGGATTTTTCGGTACAAATCCGAGCGAATGTCGAAGATCACCCGCTGCTCGAACGTATTGTTCAATACGATGCGCAGGGCATTGAAGAGGTTCGTCGCGAAGAAGGTCCCCGCCGCGAGAACGGCGAGCGGGAGGAGCCGGTCGAAGTCCCGCTGCGGGATCACCTCGCCGGTGATCGCCTGAGCGACCCCCGGGAAGACCACCACCAGCACCGTCATCAGGATGGCGCAGAGCATCTGCGCCGCAGCGAGCAGAGGATAGCGCTTCAAATAGGAGAAAACTCGGAGGACGGTGCTCATGCGGCGATCAAACGATTTGAAAGGTCGGAATTTTCGGAAATACTAAAGGACTGACGACCCCCCCGGCAGCCGTGCGAACTTGCTCCACCATGCCCCGCAAACGCTGGCGCTCCATTCTTTTCTGGAGTCTCGTCCTGCCCGTGTTGCTTGTCGCCGCTCTCGTCGTCTCTTGCAACCTTTGGATCGTGCTCTCGACCCGGTCGCGCGTCCACGACTCCGTCGCCGAGATCGAGGCGAGGGAGATCGGCGTCGTTCTCGGCACCTCGAAGAAGAGCGGCCCCGGCACCCCCAACCGGCATTTCGAGAACCGCATGGCCGCCGCCGCCGCCCTCCACGCGGGAGGCAAAGTCGAGCGCCTCCTCGTCAGCGGCTACCGCGACTCCGAATACTACGACGAGACCCGCGACATGATCGAGGCCCTGAAGGAGCTCGGCGTGCCCGCCTCGTCCATCCTCGCCGACGACCGGGGCGCCCGCACCCTCGACTCGATGCTGCGGGTGAAGGGGATCTTCGGCTTCGGGCGCGTCGTCATCGTTTCCGACGACTTCCACGTGAACCGAGCCCTCTTCATCGCCGACCGCTGCGGTCTCGACGCCATCGCCCTCCGCAGCGAGGCGGTGGACTACGGCGACTCCCGCAGAGTGCGCCTTCGCGAATGCCTCGCCCGGGTGAAGGCGGTGCTCGACCTCTACGTCCTCCTCCCCTCGCGCGAGGAGGCCGCCGTCTACCGCGTCGCCGACGCCGTCTCCGCCTCGAGCTGACCGCCCAGCTCGGCGAGCGTCCGCTCGAAGCTCTCCACGTCGGAGAAGCTCAGCGCCTTGGCCCCGCGGTCGATGCGCCGCATCAGGCCCGCCAGCACCCGGCCGGGGCCGAGTTCGATGAACAGCGTCTCGCCGCGGTCGAGGAAATGCCGCACGCATTCGCTCCAGCGGACCGATCCGCTCACCTGAGCCTCCAGGCTGCGGCGGATCTCGCCGGGCTCCGAGACCTCGACCGCCTCGACGTTGCAGACCACGGGAAGTCGCGGCGTCCGCAAGGGGAGGCCGCGCAGCACCTCGGCCAGCTTCTCCTGCGCCGGCATCATCAGCCGCGAATGGTAGGCGCCGGCCACGTCCAGCTCCTGCGCGATGCGCACGCCGTGGTCCTGCGCCTCGGCGACGGCCCGGGCGATGCCCGCCTTCCTGCCCGAGACCACGATCTGGCCGGGGGCGTTCAGATTGGCGACGTCGATGTCGCATGTCGCCGCGAGGGCGCGGATGTCCGCCTCCTCCCCGCCAATGAGGGCGGCCATCGAGCCTTCCGTCGCCGACGTGGCCTCCTCCATGAAGGCGCCGCGCTTCGCGACCAGGTCCAGGCCGGTCTCGAAGGAGAAGGTCCCCGCCGCCGCGTGGGCGGTGAACTCGCCCAGGGAAAGACCCGCGCAACCCGCGATCTCGAGATCGGGCAGATGGCTCTTGAGCAGCTCCAGGCAGGCCAGTCCGTGGACGTAGAGCGCCGGCTGGCAGACCGAGGTGCGCGTCAGCTCCGCCGCCGGCCCTTCGAACATCCTCTCCGTCAGCGCATAGCCGAGCTGCGCGTCGGCGCGGGCGAAGAGCTCGCGGACGGCGTCGAAGCGCTCCGCGAGATCCCGTCCCATCCCGACGGTCTGGGCGCCTTGTCCGGCGAACATCAATACGGCTCTGGTCCCCATGGGTAAGAGCGCTACTCAAGCCCCGTTCCCCGCCGGCGCAACGGCTTTTTGCCCTCCGCCGGCGGGGAGCGGGGCAGAGGGCCGCGTTCTCGCTCACGGAAGCAGGCGCCGCACCATTTCCCGGTGGGGAATGCCCGCCTCCTCGAAGGTCCCGCCCCGGGCGACGAAGCCCAGCGACTCGTAGAAGGGGATCGAATGGACCTGGGCGTGGAGCACGAGCCGTCCCATGCCCTGGTCCCAGGCCGCCGCGATCGCCGCTTCCATCAGGGCCCGGCCCACACCCCTCCGCCGCCAGTCCGCCAGCACCGCGACCCGTCCGATCCGGCCCGAGGACAGCAGACGCGCCGTGCCCACGGGCCGCCCCTCGTCGGAGCGGGCGAGGAAGTGGAGCGAGCCCCCGTCGTGCTCGTCGATCTCGATTTCCTCCGGCACCCCCTGCTCCATCACGAAGACCGCCGTCCGCACCGCGAGCAGCGCGCTCCGGGCGGACTCCCAATCGACCGCTTCGATGGAGAACGAGGACATCGGGCAGGATTTCAGGACAGGCGCGGCGGACAGCCCGCAGCGAAGCGGGCGGAAGCCTCCGGCGGAAGGGATCGGATTTCAAGAGGTAAAGCCGGGCGGGGCGCCCGCTCACGCCATCGCGTGCCGATCCGTGATTGGAAAGCGGGTGCTCCGGCCCGACCTTGGCGCTTCGGGAATCCGCCCATGCTCCGGTCCTTCCGCCGCGCCATCCCCTTGCCCTGCGTCCTTGCGCTTTCCTGCGGCCTCGCCTCGGGGGCGCCGGACTGGAAATCCGTCGAGCCGGTCCTGGACGCCAAATGCTACGGCTGCCACGGCGGAGAGGAGACCAAGGGCGGGGTCGATTTGAAGGTCCTGGCGAACGATCCCGGAATCGCCTCGCACCACGAGCTCTGGGAGCGGGTCCTCGACACCGTCGCGAACGGGGAGATGCCGCCGCCGAAGTCCGAACCCCTCGGGGAAGAGGAGGAAAGGGCGCTCACGGCCTGGGTGGGGCGCGAGCTCGAGCTCCTCGCCGCGGCGAACTCGGGCGATCCCGGTCCGGTGACGATGCGCCGCCTCACCAACGGGGAATACGACC
>CAYMMC010000049.1:0-11306 GCA_964391125.1 uncultured Akkermansia sp. | reverse complement strand
ACCGAACGCCGAAAAAAATCCTGATACACCCTCTGGGACACAAGGCTCTTTTTCTCACTGTCTCCCGTCGGAATTTTGATTGCGATGATTTCCTCTTTATCTTGGGCGGCGGGTTTCGCTTGGAAGCGTTGTAGGAGATTTTCGCTTTCCGAAACGAGTTTCCCCCAGTTTTTGCTGTATTCGTTCCAGATAGATTTGTCAGCCTTTGAGGCGTGAGCCAACCCACTGATTCCCTGTGCCGTAAGCCGTGTGTCGAAAGCGCCGAAGTTGCCGAGCTTTCGGGCAACTGCGGCCGGTGTCCGCCCCAGCAGACTCGCCAGCTTGATCACTTCTGGGTTGTTGGCTTTTGTCTTTCGAAATGGGATCTGGCAGTAGAGATACAATGCGAGGGTTTGCTCGTCGCGAGTCCACAACGTGCCATATTTGTCTTCCATCATGGATTGCAGAATGGTGCAACCACGACGCAACGGCTCACTCCGTCCGCTTGCGGGTCGTAGCTGGGGTCGGCATCAATCTTATATTTTCTGCAAAATTGGCGCTTTGACATTCGTTCTATGTGATACGGGACGTCATCGATGAAGATCGTTCCAGATTCACGGTCGCCCCATTCTTCTAACGGCACTTCGAGCGTCAAGCCGTTTCGCGTTTTGAATTTGACGGAATTTGTTGTTTTCATAACTCCATCGCCACGCCGCCAGCACAGCAAAACAAATCGAGGATTCGGAGCTTGGCGTTGGACGATCTTCGTCGTGGCGGCGCGGGCTCGTCCACAAATTTATCGGGACCGTTACCATTTCGAAGCCATTTGCTCGCGCGTTGGGTCGCTCTGGCGGATCGGGCGGAGGCCTCGCCGCGAGTCGCCTTTTCGCAGCCCGCTGCCTCATCCCATCGTCCGTCACCCGAAGAATCTCGACGTCGCCTCGCGCGAGCATCGACTTCGACGGAGCCGGCGGCACCATCAGTTGAATTACGTGAGATCGCAGTCATTCCGTTCAAAAGAACACCCATTCAAGAGATTGTCAACTGAGCCGATAAGGAACTTCCGAGGGGACCGTAAGACGCAACGTCCGCCTTCCCATAAGCGATGAGGTCCGCTTCCGCAACCGCCGCCATCCCGGAGCCGCCCTGCTATTCCGCCCCCTCGATCCGGGCGTGGATCGCCCGGATCGACTCCGCCACGCGGCGGCTCTCGCGGTAGGGCGACGATCCGTATTGGGAGTTTTAAGGGCCAGACAAAATGGATTCCGCTTGCCGAACCCTCCGCACGCGATCAGGGGGCTTGGCGGCCGCCGTTCGCTGCGAGACGATGGCGGCGCCATGCACCGGATCCCGCCCCTCGCTTTCGCCCTTGCGCTCGCCTGCCCCGTCATCGCGCTGGCGCAGCCTCCCGAGCCGACGAGGGATCCGGGGTTTCGCCTGGTCGACCTCGACGTCGGGGAGTCCGCCGAAGCAATGCTTCCTGGCGGCCTCGTGGCGAAGCTCAAGCTGCTCTCCCTCGATGAACCGCGCGACCGGGTCCGAGAAGCGGTGCGCGAGGCCCGCGTCGTGGTCTCGGTGGACGGCGAGGAGGTCGAGCTGTTCTCCTCGCACTACCACCTCCCCCGCGACGTCGGGAGGGTGCGCATCGACTGTCCCGTGACTTCGGGGCATCGCCTCGGCGCCGCCGGCAACCCCTGGGGGCTGGAGAAGGCGGTGCGCCTGCGCCTCTGGCCGGCGGGCTCGCCCCTGACCGAGCCCGGCACCTTCGGCTATCCGCTGAAGCAGGCCTGGTTCGCTTCGGCCACCTCGATGGCGAACGAGCCCATCGACGCCGGCGCGAAGACCGGCTACCGCTACCACTACGACCTCGATTTCGGGGGGGCTGAAGCGCTCGCCGAGGTGGTCGCGGCCACCGACGGGCTCGTCGTCTCCGCAGCCAACCAGACCTTGCCCGGCTACGAGGACAGCCCGGTGCGCCAGCGCTACGACGTGGTCTACCTGCTCGACGACCGGGGCTTCTTCTACCGCTACAGCCACTTCCACCGCATCGACCCCGAAGTGCGGGCGGGCCAGCGCGTCCGCCTCGGCCAGCGTCTCGGCCTGCTCGGCAAGGAAGGGGCCAGCGGGGGCTGGTCGCATCTGCACTTCGGACTCTGGACCCGCATGCCCTCCGGCCAATGGGGCTCGCTCGACGTCTATCCGCTGGTCTGGGAGGCCTATCTGCGCGACCGGCGCCCCGCCCTGATCGCGGTGGCCCGTCCCCATCATCTCCTCTTCGCGGGGGAGTCGGCCGCGCTCGACGGGAGAAAGTCGTGGTGCGCCTCCGGTCCGGTCGCCGCCCATCGCTGGACCTTCGGCGACGGCGCCTCCGCCGAGGGCGCCGTGGTGCAGCGGACCTACCCCTCGCCAGGGCGCTACAGCGAGATCCTCCAGGTGGAGGACGGCCAGGGGGGCGTCGCCTACGACTTCGTCAGAGTCCTCGTCGTCGACCCGGCCGATCCCGACGCCTTTCCGCCGAACGTCCATGCCGCCTTCTGGCCGACGGAGGGCCTGAAGGCAGGCGATCCGGTGACCATCAAGGTCCGCTCCTTCCGCACCGACGAAGGCCGCGAGCGCATCGACTTCGGCGACGGCAGCGAACCGGTCTTCGTGCAATCCAGTCTGGAGAAGGGCAACCTCGACCCCGAAGGCTACGCCTCCGTCGAGCACCGCTACGAAAGCCCCGGCGACTACCTCGTCCGCGTCGACCGGGAGAACGAGCGGAATTGGCCCGCCTTCGTCCATCTTCACATCCGCGTCTTGCCGCGCTGAGCCGCGAGGGCGTCGCTCGCCGCAAGAGCCGCCGAACGCCTCACGGCCCCATCGGCCCGGTGAACTCCAGCCCGAGCGACCATTCCAGGAGCGCCCGGCTGTCCTCCCGCACCTGGGGGCGGGCGCTTTTGAGGACGACGGAGATGCGCTCCTTCCCGTCCACGCTGGCGCTGCAGACGAGGCAGTTCCCCGCCGCGTAGGTGAAACCGGTCTTCATGCCGTTGCAGCCCTCCATGTCGCCGAGGAGGCGGTTCGTGTTGTGGAGGGTGAGCGACCGCCCGTCCTCGAAGACGAAATCGTAGGTTCTCATGGCCACCATTTCCCGGATGTCGGGGTGTTGGTAGGCCTCGAAGGCGGCGATGGCGATGTCCCGCGCCGTCGAGTGCTGCCCTTCGGCGGGCAGGCCATGGGGATTGACGAAATGCGAATCCTCCATCCCGATCTGCCGGGCGTAGGCGTTCATTTTCGCGGCGAAGGACTCGATGCTGCCGGCGTTGTCGACGGCCAGCGCGGCGGCGATGTCGTTGCCGCTCTTCACCAGCAAGGCGGTGACGAGCTGGCGGCGGCTGTATCGCTCGCCGGGCTTCACTCCGACGACGGTCGGCTCGACCCGGAGGACGGCGTCGGGCACCTCGACAAGGGCGTCGAGGTCTCCGTCCTGACACACCACCAAGGCGGTCACGAGCTTCTGGGTGCTCGCCACCGGCACCCGCGTCTCGGCCTCTTTCTTGTGGTAGAACTGCATCGTCTCGCCGTCGAGCACCGCCGCATACTGTCCGTAGATGTCCGGCGGGGGCGGTCCGTGCCAGGTCTGGGGCGGGGGCAGCGTCTCGCGCCGCCTGACCGCCTCCTCCCGTCGGCGCATCCGCTCCTCCCTCTCCCCCGCCTCCTCCTCGCGCCGGCGCATCGCCTTTTCGCGCTCGGCCAGAGCGTCCTCTCGGGCGGCGAGGGCCTTTTCGCGCTCCTTGAGGCTGCGCATGCGGTGGGAGAGCTGGTCGGCGAGCCTCTCCAGCGCTTCGACGCGGCTCGCGTCCTCCGATTTGGACGGAGGGGGGGCGGCCTCCTGGGCGGACAGTCCCGCGGCGAGGCCGAGGACCAGCCAGAAGCAGTGCGGAAGGATGGCTCGGGGACGCGACATCGGTTCGGTCTGCTGCGACCGGGCAATACAACCAGCAGGCCGGTGGTTTGCAAGGGCGGATTTTGCATGCCGCCGGCCCGTCCGCCCGTCGCGCTCCGACCGCAGGCCCGTCCGCCCGAACGAACGAAGTTCCGGCGCAGGCCGCATCGGCCCTGCAGGGCGGACGGGGCGCTCCCCTTCCCGCCGGCTCCCGGGGCGCCCGCGCCACTTGCGCGACGCGCCCGCCTCCCCTACCTTGCCGCCTTTTTCCATGCGCCAGATCCTCGTCACCTCCGCCCTGCCCTACGCCAACGGGCACATCCACATCGGCCATCTCGTCGAGTATCTCCAGACCGACATCTGGGTGCGCTTCCAGAAGATGCGGGGACATCGCTGCGTCTACATCTGCGCCGACGACACCCACGGCGCCGCGATCATGATCCGGGCCCGCGCCGAGGGCCGCAGCGAGGAGGACCTCATCGCCGAGATGAGCGAGGCCCACCAGCGCGACTTCGCCGGCTTCGGCATCGAGTTCGACCACTACGGCAGCACCCACAGCGAAGCCACTCGCGCCGTCTGCCACGAAATCTGGGCGGCGCTGCGCCGGGCCGACATGGTCGTGGAGCAGGAGATCGACCAGCTCTTCGACGTCGAGGAGGGCACCTTCCTCGCCGACCGCTTCGTCCGCGGAACCTGTCCGAAATGCGGCTCGAAGGACCAGCCCGGCGACAACTGCGGAAGCTGCGGCGCCACCTACCGGCCCGCCGACCTGATCGATCCGGCGAGCACGCTCTCCGGCTCGCGACCGGAAATCCGCGGCGCGACCCACCTCTTCGTCCAGATCGAGAAGCTCCACGGCTTCCTCGCCGAGTGGACCCAGTCCGGCGCCCTGCCGCCGGAAAGCGCGAACTACCTGAGGAACTTCTTCCTCAACGAGCCGCTCCGCGACTGGGACATCTCGCGGCCGGCCCCCTACTTCGGCTTCGAGATCCCGGACTCGCCGGGCAACTACTGGTACGTCTGGTTCGACGCGCCCGTCGGCTACATCGGCACGACCGCGGAATGGTGCGAGCGCGAAGGCGAGAAGCTGGACGACTGGTGGCGCAGCGACCAGACCGAGGTCCACCACTTCATCGGAAAGGACATCCAGTACTTCCACACCCTCTTCTGGCCCGCGATGCTGAAGACGGCGGGATTCAGCCTGCCCACGCAGGTCCACATCCACGGCTTCCTCACCGTGGACGGCGAGAAGATGTCGAAGTCGCGCGGCACCTTCATCCGCGCCTCGAAGTACCTCGAGCACCTCGACCCCGAATACCTGCGCTACTACTACGCGACGAAGCTCTCCGCCCGCGTCGAGGATCTCGACCTGAACATCGGCGAGTTCGTCGCCCGGGTGAACAGCGACCTCGTCGGCAAGGTGGTGAACCTCGCGAGCCGCAGCGCGAAGTTCGTCGCCGAGGCGGGGCTCTCCGCCGCCTACCCCGAGGACGGAGGGCTGTTCGCCCGCTTCGCCGGGCGCGGCGAGGAGATCGCCGAAGCCTACGAGAGGGGCGACTACGGCAAGGCCATGCGCATGATCATGGAGCTCGCCGACCTCGCCAACCCCTACGTCGAGGAGAAGGCCCCCTGGGAGCTGCGCAAGGATCCCGCCCGCGCCGGGGAGCTGCAGGACGTCTGCACCGTGGCCCTCAACCTCTTCCGCAGCCTCGTCGTCTACCTCGCCCCCGTCCTGCCCGGGCTGGCGCGGAAGGCGGGCGAGCTCCTCGGCGAGGAGATCGTCTCCTGGGACCAGGCGCAAAGCCCGCTGGTGGGGCGCCCCGTCGCCAAGTTCTCGCACATGATGCAGCGCGTCGATCCCGCGAAAATCGAGGCGATGGTGGCCGAATCCCGCGAGGAGCCCCCCGAGGCGGACGCGGATGCCGCCTCCCCGTCCTGGGACGATTCCGGCGAGGCCCTCGCCGCGCATCCCGTCGCGCCGCAGATCTCCATCGACGACTTCCTCAAGATCGACCTCCGCGTCGCCCGCGTCGTCGCCGCCGACGAAGTGCCCGAGGCCCGCAAGCTCGTCCGCCTCACCCTCAGCCTCGGCGGCGAGACACGGAACGTCTTCGCCGGCATCAAGGCCGCCTACGAGCCTGCGGACCTGGTGGGGCGCCTCGTCGTGATGGTGGCCAACCTCGCCCCGCGCCAGATGAAGTTCGGCCTCAGCGAGGGCATGATCGTCGCGGCGGGACCAGGCGGAAAGGACATCTTCCTGCTCTCGCCCGACGAAGGGGCCGTGCCCGGCCAACGGGTGGGGTGAGCCCGTCCTCCGTCCGGGTCGCCCGACCATCCGCCATCCGCCATCCGGGCAAGGCCAAGGCCGCGCCCCTTCAGGCGATGCTCCGGTACACCCGGTCGAGGATCGCCTTCGGCTCCTTCTCCCGGGCGCTCGCCCATGTCTCCGCCGCCTGCTTGGCCAGGCGCCGCGGCACCTTCGCGTAGGTCTGCGGCAGGGCCCAGTAGCCGGTCCGGCCCCGCTCCAGCGCCGCCGCCGCCGTCTCGGCATGGCCGTCGAGGTCCGGCATCGGCAGGCTCTCCTCGCCGCTCTTCTCGAACACGCCGAAGAGATTGCCCGGCAGCACCTCGACGAAGCGCTTTCTCAGGCCAGCCTTCGCCGCGACCGCCTCCAGGGTGAGCGCGTCGAAGCCGAAGAGGTGCCCCTCGTGCCACTTGTGCTCGAAGCGCATCCCCGGAAAGAGGATGTCCGGCACTTCGACAAGCAAGAGGCCGCCCTTCCTCAAGAACCGTCCCATGCGCCGCAGGTCTTCGACCGGATCCGCCAGATGCTCCAGCACTTGAAAGAGCGAGAGCAGATCGAAGGTCTCCGGCTCCAGATCCGCGTCCTGGTAGACCCCCAGGAAGACATCGACCCCGTAGCGCTCCTTCGCGAAGCTCCCGTAGCCGGTGTTGGGCTCGATCCCGAGCGACTCGCAGCCGAGCCGCTGCATCAGGTAGACCCATTCGCCGCCGCCCGCGCCGATGTCGAGACAGCGCATCCCCGGCTGCGCCGCCTGTCGCGAATGCCGCAGCCGCTCCAACGCGACCTCGGCGGCCCGCAGAATGTGCTTCGGCTTCGGCTCGTAGGTCCGCTTGTAGGCGACGCGGTAGTCCTCGCGGTAGAACTTCACGAGGTCGTCGACCGGGCGAGGGTCCACGTAGACCAGGCCGCCGCCGAGCGACATCACGTTGCGCAAGGGTTTCCCGTGCCGGTCCCGCGTCGCCACCACGACCGCTTCGCGGCCGCCGGTGAGCGGGCAGGGACGCTCCGAGAGGACGCGGTCGCTGGATCGGAATCCGAAGGGGGTCGGCATGGGAGTGGAGCCTTTTCCTATCACAGAATACGTCGTGCGCGACATGGAAATCCGGGGCGGGGCCTCACGCGGAGGGCAGCCCCAGCGCCCTCATGGGGTTCGCCCGGTAGACCCGCTCCACCTCCGCCGCGTCCAGGCCGAGATGCTCGCGCAGATTCGACGCGACCCGGTGGCCCCGGATCGTCGAACCCGCGAGGTTCTGCGATCCCGGCCGCCTCGCCACGCCCTCCTCGTCGACCTCCACCGGCGCCCCGGATAGATCGTAGATCCCCGGTCCGAGACCCGCCGCCATGATCGCGTCGCTGGTGAAGATGGCGCGCTCCACCCCGACGATCGCGAGATAGTTGCGCAGGGCGAAGAAGGGCACGTGCGCCCCGTCCGGGATGAAGCAGACCCAAAGCCGGTCCGAGAGCGAAAGGACCCGTTGGACGAAATTGTCGTGCCGCGGCAGCACCACGGGGCAGCCGTTGCCGAGATGCGTCACCATCGACAATCCCGCGTCGATGGCCCGCTCCAGCGTCGCGAGGTCGGGGTCGCAATGACCCGCCGAGACCGTCACCCCGCGCTCCGCGAGGAAGCGGGTCGTCTCCGCCCCCGCGTCGTGCTCCGGAGCCAAGGTCACCAGGCGCACCAGCCCGCCGCCCGCCTCCAGCAGCCGCGCCGCGTCGTCCCGGTTCGCCGGCACGACGCATTCGGGGGGATGCGCCCCGATGTAGCCGGGCAGCGGACTGAGAAAGGGACCCTCCACGTGGAAGCCCCGCACCATGGCCCGGATTGCGGCGTCCTCCTCGCGGAAGCGGGCCATCGCGCGCAGCTTTTCGCAGAGCGCGTCGACCGAATCCGTGATGACCGTCGCGAGGATGCCCTCGATCCCGTCTGCCGCCAGCGCCTCGCAGGCCCGTCGCAGCCCCTCGAGAGAGAGATCGCGCGAGCAGAAGTCCGTTCCGGCGTAGCCGTTGATCTGAAGGTCGAAGTAGCTCATGGTGTGGAAGCAGGCAAGGAGGCGGCGCCATCGCCGCAACGCCCGGCAGGGAGGAGGAGGTTTCTCCGGCGCATTCCCGTCGTCGGCGGGGCGCGGACAGGGACATTGACGCCGCAGGCCGCGCCTGTCAAAATTCTTCCCCTATGGAAAACGCAACTTCCCCCTCGCCCACCCGGCGTTCCGCGATCAAGACGGTGGCGGGCGCCTCCGTTCTCGCCGGGATCAGCCTGCCCCACGTCCACGCGCAGGAGAACTCCGAGATCAAGCTCGCCCTCGTCGGCTGCGGCGGACGCGGCACGGGGGCAGTCAAGAACGCCCTCGGCGTCTCCGGCTCCCTCGGCCCGCTGAAGCTCCACGCCATGGCCGACGTCTTCGACGAGAACTTGAAGCGGAGCCACGAGACCCTCTCGAAGGATCCCCAGGTCGGCGACAAGATCGACGTCTCCCCGGAGCGCCGCTTCATCGGCTTCGACGGCTACAGGGACGCGATGGACGCGATGAAGGCCGGCGACATCGTCATCCTCACCACCCCGGTGGCCTTCCGCTGGCCCATGTTCGAATACGCCGTCGAGAAGGGCCTCCACGTCTTCATGGAGAAGCCGGTCACCACCGACGGCTTCACCGCGCGAAAACTGCTCGAGATCAACAAGAAGGCCGTGGAAAAGAACCTCAAGGTCGGCGTCGGCCTGATGTGCCGCCACTGCAAGTCCCGCAACGAGCTGAAAAAGCGCATCGACGACGGCGCCATCGGCGACATCACCTTCCTCCGCAGCTACCGCCTCCAGGGGCCCATCGGCACCTGCTTCACGCCGAAGAACGACGGCGATCTGAGCGAGCTGATGTACCAGATCAAGAACTTCCACAGCTTCCTCTGGCTCAGCGGCGGGTCGTTCAGCGACTTCTTCATCCACGGCATCGACGAGATGTGCATGATCAAGAACGACTTCCCCATCGAGGCCAAGGGATACGGCGGACGCCACTACAAGACCGTGGAACGGAACGGAAAGCTCCTCCCGGCCGTCGACCAGAACTTCGACAGCTACAGCATCGAGTACACCTTCAAGGACGGGGCCAAGGCGATCTACGAAGGCCGCAACATGGCAGGCTGCCATCAGGAGTTCGCCGCCTACGCCCACGGCACCAAGGGCTCCGCCGTGATCTCCTCGGCCAGCCACGTGCCGGCCCGCTCCCGCCTCTACTCCGACCAGAACATCGACCTGAACTGGCGCGCCAAGCCCTCGAACCTGCTCTGGTCCTTCCCCACCGGCGAGCGCGGCGAGAGCCTCGAGGGCAACCCCTACGAGATCGAATGGGAGGTCCTCATCGACGCCATCCGCGAGGACAAGCCCTACAACGAGGTCGAACGCGGCGTCGCCGCCAGTAACGTCACCTCGATGGGACGCATGGCCGCCCACACCGGCCAGGTCGTGACCTACGACCAGATGCTGAACAGCGACTTCGTCATGGCGCCGAACGTGGCCGAGCTGACCCTGCAGTCCGACTCCCCCCTGATGCCCGACGCCGACGGGAGCTACCCCGTGCCCGAGCCGGGAATCAAGAAGGACCGGGAATACTGACCCCCTCCCCGATGAGAAGCCTCCTCGTCCTCCTCGTCCTCGCCGCCCTTCCGATCCTCCTTTCCGCCCGGGACGGCGACGGGAAGGACGAGCTCGGGGAGCGGATCGGGAAGCGCCTGCGCCTCGCCGACGCGCTGGAGGCGCAGGGCGACGACGAGGGCGCCCTGAAGATCCTGAAGGAAATCGCGGAGGCCGAAGGAGACGCCGCCCCGGGGATCGATCCGGCCGAGATCCACAAGCGGATCGCGGTGATCCTGATGCAGTCGGAGCGCCACCGGGAGGCCATCCCCCATCTCCGGCGGGCGCTGGCGATCCAGGGCGGCGAGGAGGCGGACTACGGCGCCCTGGCCCGCCTCATGATCGACGCGAGGGAGTTCGCCGAGGCCGCCTCCTTTCTCGAAGACGCGGCCAAGCGCTTCCCCGGGTCGCCCGGCTTCCCCTTCCTGCTCACCTTCGCCCTCGCCGGGCAGGAGCACTGGCAGGAGGCGCTCGTCCAGTTCGACAAGACCCTCGCCCTGGCGGAGGACTCGTTCCCCGAGCTGATCGACGGATACTTCCACTTCCGCCACGCCGCCGCCCTCGAGCGGGCCGGGAACTTCGACGAGGCCGGTGCGCTGTTTCGGAAGACGCTCGACCTGATCAAGGCCAAGGGACCCGGCAACTACCCTCCCGATTTCACCGCCACCGTCCTCAACTACCTCGCCTACATGTGGATCGAGCGGGGCGAGCATCTGGAGGAATCCGGGCGGATGGCCAAGGAGGCCGCCGGCCTCGCCCCCGAAAGCGGCCCCATCGCCGACACCGTCGGCTGGTACCATTTCCAGACCGGCGACTACCCCCGCGCCCTGGTCCAGTTGAAAAAGGCCGAGCGCCTCGTCGAAACGCCCGATCCGGTGATCTACGACCACCTCGGCCAAACTCTCGCGAAGCTGAACGAGAGGGCCTTCGCCGCCGAATACTTCCGCAAAGCCCTCGAGCTCGATCCCGAGAACGCGGATCTGAAGGCCCGCCTCGCCGAGGTCGAGCCCTAGCGGAGCCGACGCCTCCCTTGCCGACGGGCTCCCCCTACCTTTTCCCTTCCCCTTCCACGGCGGGCGCCGCTTCCGTCTCCTCCCTCACGCCGTTCTTCACCTCGAACTCGCGGCACCAGCCCTTGATCTCGAGATCGTTGAAGATCTTTCCCATGACGCGGCGGAGGAGGCCCTTGAGGTTGGCGTTCTCCAGCTCGGCGAGGGCGCGGACCGCCGCCTCCTTGTAGGTCTCGAAGAGCAGCAGGCACTTCTCGTCCGCCTCCAGCGCATGGGCCAGGCCCCGGACCTTGTGGACGGCGATCCCGTCGAGCTCCTCGTGGCTCCAGAGCGCGTCGAGCACGGCCCGGTCCTCGCCCTTGGCCCGCTCCCGCGCGACGGCGAGCAGCACGCTGGGGCGCATCCGCTCCAGTTCGTTGTCCCCCGCGTCGGCGCCGAGGTCGTCCATGTCGTCGC
>CAYMMC010000048.1:0-11362 GCA_964391125.1 uncultured Akkermansia sp. | reverse complement strand
GGAACCGTCGCCTGCATCAGGCGAGGCGGTAGATGGTCCAGGTCGGACGCTTACCTTAGGTGAATAGCATCCGTCCCAATGACCCGAGTTTCTGAAATCGAAACGTTGCCGGAGGCCGCTCCCGATCCTGCAACGCGCCTCCCCTGTTGCCTCAAAACTAAAAGACACCGAAGGGCAGTCTGATCAGGCGGCTTCCGGGGCCTTCGTGGCGTTCATTTGGGTTGGTGGGTTGATGGGCGGGTTCGGAGGGGACTTCCGGGCGGGATTCCGTTTTTGCGGGGCCTTCGGAGCGTAGCGGAGAAGGCCCCGCAAAAACGGCGCCGCCACCCCCTCCAGGTCGGTTTCGCCCTCACTTTCGGCGAGGGTCAGGGCCGCGTCCAGCCTCCAGATTGCCGACAGCCGCTCCTCGATCCAGTCCTTCAGCCCGAAGGGGTCGTGGCGGTCCCTCCAGGCGCGCAGCGCGGCCGCTCCGGCCTTGTCGCCGGTCGCCTCGCAGTGTTCGACGAGCCGTTCGCAGGGCGTCCTGGGCACCTTCTCGTGGCGGCGCACCGTCCGGCTCCCGACCCGCCTGCTTTCGGTCTGCTTGAAGCTCGTCGTGAAGAGGTTGCGCCAGATGCTCCACGCCTCCAGCAGCCCGTCCACCAGCGGCGCCAGCGCGTCGTGCCCAAGCCGCTCGAAGCCCAGCAGCTGCCTCACATGGGTCGAGTTCTTCTGCTCGACGTGGGCCTGGTCGTTCTTGTGGTAGGGCCGCGAGCGCGTCATCTCCACGGGCCTCTCCCGGCCCGTGAAGTGGTGGTGGAGATGGTGGTTCAAAAACTCGCCCCCGTTGTCGGTGTCCACCCCGAGGAGGGCGAAGGGAAGCGCCGCCTCGATCCCGCCGAAGGCGGCGCAGACCCCGTGCCGGCCACGGTTCCAGCAGGGGCGCACCTCCGTCCAGCCGCTGAAGATGTCGGTGGCCGTCAGGCTCCAGAGGAAGCTCCCGCCCATGTCCCCGCCGCAGTGCGCCACGGTGTCCGCCTCGACCCAGCCCGGCTCCTTCGCGTCCCAGCATTCGGCCCTCACGGGCACCAGCGCCTTGATCGCCGCGTTGGCCTTCGGCGCGCGCCGGTTGACGGTCCCGGCACCGATCTTCCTTGGCGCCAGCACCCGGTCGATCTGCGCCGCGCTGATGGAGAGCACGCCTTGGCGGACCTCCCCGGAGAGCTCTCCGAAGCGCCTCTCGTAGTAAGGCAGCCACTGGCGCAGCATCGGTTTGAGGCGCTTGCCGCAGGGCTGCTCGGAGTGCCGCCAGATCTCGAAGACCACCGCCCCCACCTCCGCCCCGTAGGTCGGCGGGCGCCCGCCCCGGGACGGGGCGGGGAGTCCCGCCGGAGGCGGCCCGCGCCGCCCGCCGAGCAGCTTGGTGGCGTACTTGCGCTCGTGCCCGGTGAGCTCGCAGAACTCGTCGAGGAGGCGGCTCCTGGCCGGCTTGCCGGCGTGGCGCCGGTAGCGGCAGCGCATCTTTTCAAGGTATTCGTCGCGGGTGGGTCGGCTCATGGTCTTCGCCATTCGCCACGGTGTCCTCGGTTATGAGGCAACGGGCCTCAACCGCCTTTCCGAGATTCTCCGCTTCGGTGTCCATAATTATGAGGCAACGCGCTTGCGCCCGAGGGGGGAGATTTTCCGTTGCCGTTCCGCCGGGTCACCCCTTAGAGTCGCACGCGATGGACCTCGACGACGAATCCGACATTCTCCCCGACGGCGGCGGCTACGGCTGGCGCCAGCGCGGCGGCCTGATCGCAGGCATCGCCATGCTCGTCGCGACCTTCCTCGCCCCGCCGCTCTGGGGGCTCAATCCGGATGCCTCGCGCGTCGCCCTGCTGGCCCTGACCATGGCCCTCCTCTGGATCACCGAGGCCATCCCCATTCCCGCGACCGCGCTGCTCCCGCTGCTGATGCTCCCGACCCTGGGGATCACCGAAGGGAAGAACGCCGTCCGCGACGCGGCCGCGCCCTACGCCGACCCCGTCATCTTCCTCTTCATGGGCGGCTTCATGCTCTCCCTCGCGATGGAGCGCTGGAACCTCCACCGCCGCATCGCCCTCGCCATCATCTCCCGCGTGGGGACTCGCCCCCGCTCGCTCCTCCTCGGCTTCCTCGTCGCCACCACCTCCATCAGCCTCTGGACCAGCAGCAACACGGCCACCGCCATGATGATGATGCCCATCGGCCTCTCCGTCCACGGCATGATCCGCGAGTCGCGGGGGCGCGCCGCCGCCGCGGGCTTCGGGGCCGCCATCGTCCTCGCCATCGCCTACGGCGCGAACATCGGCGGCATGGGCACGCTGATCGGCACGCCGCCCAACGCCATCCTCAAAGGCTACATGGAGACGACCCACGGGATCGAGGTCGGCTTCGGACGCTGGCTCATGCTCGGCCTGCCCCTCGTCCTCGTGTCGCTGCCGCTGGTGCATCTGATCCTCACCCGGATCAGCTTCCGCATCGACAACACCGACATGCCCGGGGTGCGGGAAGCGCTGCAACGGGAGCGGCTCGAGCTGGGCCGCATCACCTGGCCGGAATGGGCGGTCGGAGGCGGCTTCGCCCTCGCCGCGACCCTCTGGGTGACCCGCGAGCTCTGGAAGGCGCACCTGCCCGTCCTCACCGACGAGCTCATCGCCATGGGCGTGGCCATGATCCTCTTCGCCACCCCGGCGGACGCGAAGAGAGGCGTCTTCGTCCTCGACTGGACCTGCCTGAAGCGAATGCCCTGGGACGTCCTCCTTCTCTTCGGCGGCGGGCTCAGCCTCGCCTCCGCCATCGACAGCACCCAGCTCGCCGCCGCCATGGCGAAGGCTCTGGAGAGCCTGGGGGGCGGCCCTCCCCTGCTCCTCGTCGTCCTCGTCTGCGCGGTCATGGTCCTGGCCACGGCGCTGGCGAGCAACACCGCCATGACCCTGGCCTTCCTCCCTGTGATCGGCTCGCTCGCCATGGCCGTCGACCAGCCCGTCCTCCTCCTCTGCGTGCCCGTCGCGCTCGCCGCCAGCGCCGACTTCGCCCTGCCGGTGGGCACCCCACCGAACGCCATCGCCTTCGGAACCGGCCTCGTCTCGCTGCCGCGGATGGTGAAGGCGGGAATCTGGGTCGACCTGCTCTTCATCGTGCTGATCCCGCTGACGATGTGGACGGTGGGGCGCTGGGTCTTCGGACTCTGAGCCCGGCGTCTCCGCCCGAGACTTCCCGCGACGACGCGGCCCGGCGGCCGGGGAGCGATCGCTACCGAGCCGTCCCGCCCGGACCGGACATCTCGACCGCGCCCCGGATGAGGCGGCAGAATTCCTTCTTGGTTGCCGTGTGGTGCGTTCCCTTGGCGGGGTCGGCGGGGTCGAGCTTCTTGTATTCGACCGAAAGCCGTTCGAGACGGACGATGCGGTAGAACGCGCCGTTCTGCTGCCAGAGTTGGTTCTGATGGAGTCTCATGAGGAGGATTTCTCGCCGACGTAGACGCGGTGGGTCGCCTTCTTGGCCCGCTCGTGCGCCTTGATGGCGTGCCGCTCCGTCCGGAAGCCGTCGCGACGGAGACGCCGCTCGAAGCCCGCCTCCTCCCCCGCCGCCCAGAAGGCGACGCGGCCTCCGGGACGCAGGGACTCGCGGATCATGGCGAAGCCGCCGCCCCGGTAGAGCCGCCGGTTCTGCGGCTGCACCAACGAGGTCGGCCCGTTGTCGGTGTCGAGCAGGATGCCGTCCCACTTGGGCTCCTTGCCCATCGCGGCGGCCTGGATGCGCTCGTGCACGTCGCCGACATGCACGGCGACGCGCCGGTCGTCGAGGAGGGCGCCGTTGAGCGCCCGGAGATGCTCGCGGTTCCACCCGACCACTTCGGGCAGCAGTTCCGCCACGGCGACCTCCCAAGCGGGCCCCGCCAGCTCGAGGACGCGGCGGAGGCTGTAGCCCAGACCGAGACCGCCGATGAGGATCCTCGCCTTGGGGGAGGCGTCCTTGTCGGGGCAGGCCAGGTCGGCGAGGACGCGCTCGGAGAGCGTCCAGGTCGAGCTCATCAACTGGGTGCCGTCGAGCTTCAGGAAATAATCTCCGTCGTGCTCGTGCAGCGAGAACTTCGAGCCGTCCGGCGTGCGGACCTCGCCGAGAGTCTGGGTGGGTTTCATCGCGAAATGGAGGGGGCCACAAGAACGTCGCAAATCGGCAAAATGCGAGGCGGGGCTTCCGATCGTTCGCTCCCCGCGCCGGCGGCCCGCCGAGGCGCGAGGCCCTCCCTTGTCTCCACCGCGTTTCGCGGCTACCTTCCGCCCTTCCCCATGCCGAAAGTCTATCTCAGAACCTTTGGTTGCCAGATGAACGAGCGCGACACCGAGCAAGTCGCGCAGATGTTCGTCGAACGCGGCTTCACGGTCACGCCGAAGCCGGACGACGCCGACGTCCTCCTCATGAACACCTGTTCGGTGCGCGACCAGGCCGAACAAAAGGCCCTGGGGAACATGCGCCACCTCGGCAAGTTCCGGAAGCGCAATCCGCGCCTCGTCTTCGGGATGATGGGCTGCATGGCGCAGAGCCGCGGCGACCAGCTCCTCCAGGAAGTCCCCCACCTCGACCTCGTCGCCGGCACCCAGAAATACCACCGCGTCGTCGACCACTGCGTCGAGCTGATGCGGGCCAAGGAGGAGTCGGAGATGGACGATCTGCGCCTCCCCATCGTCGACGTCGGCGAGGAGGAGGGCTCGCAGAACACCATCCGCGACCACGTCGCCAAAGACTACGGCGTGAGCGAATTCGTCAGCATCATGCAGGGCTGCAACATGAAGTGCAGCTTCTGCATCGTCCCCTACACCCGCGGCCCCGAGCGCGGCCGCCCCATCGCCGAGATCGTCGGGGAATGCCGCCGCCTCGCCGAGCGCGGCGTGCGCGAGGTGACCCTGCTAGGGCAGATCGTGAACCTCTACGGCCGCCACGAATTCCCCAAGGTCGACGGCAAGAGCCCCTTCGTGCAGCTCCTCGAAGCCGTCCACGAGATCGATGGGATCGACCGCATCCGCTTCACCTCCCCCCACCCCATCGGCTACAAGGAGGACGTGATCGAGGCCTTCACCTACCTGCCCAAGCTCGTCGACCACGTCCACTTCCCCATGCAGTCGGGCTCGGACCGCATCCTCAAGCTCATGCGCCGGCCCTACAAGGCGGAGAAGTTCCTCGAGATCTGCGAACGGATGAAGGCGGCCCGGCCCGGCATCGCCATCAGCACCGACATCATCGTCGGCTTCCCCGGCGAGACCGAGGAGGACTACCTCGAGACGAGGAGGGCGGTCGAGACGGTGCAGTTCGACCAGGCCTTCGTCTTTCGCTACTCCCCCCGCAAGGACACCCCCGCCGCCGCCATGCCCGACCAGATCCCCGAACGGGTCAAGGAGGAGCGCAACCAGGATCTCCTCGCCCTGGTGGACTCCATCGTCGAGCGCAAGAACCGCGCCCAGGTCGGCACGACGCAGGAGGTGCTTTGCGAGGGGCCGAGCCGCTACAACGCCGCACGTCTCTCCGGGCGCACCCGGACGAACCGCATCGTCATTTTCGACGGCGACGCGCGGCGTCTCGCCGGGCAGCTTCTCGACGTGCGGATCGCGGAGAGCTCGGGCTACACCCTCTACGGCGATCCCGTGGCGCATCCGGTCTTGCAAATGGCCGATTCGGTCGGAACCTGAGCGGTTTTCCCCTCCCCCATGCAGGCGCTCTACAATCTGCTCTACGAGCCGGGTCTCCCGCTGAAGACGATGGGCCTCCTCGTCGGCCTCTGGCTCGTCGCGTCGCACGTCTTCGCGCTGGCGAAGCCCGGGCTCGTGAAGCCCTGGCTGACGCGCTTCCCCCGCAACGAGCGAACGGGCACCGTCCTCGCGGTCATCGCCTTCGCCTGGACCTTCGTCATCTGGACCTGCATGGATCTCGGCGAGTTCTTCCGCTTCGAGCGCCCCGTCCAGTTCCTCATCGCCGGCATGTGCGTGGGCGTGATCGTCTACGTGAAGGAATTCCTCGCGGTGCGTTCCCTCGGCTTTCTCATGATCCTCGTCGCGGCCCCGATGCTGGAATCGGCCTTCCTCAAGGAGCCCCAGTCCCGGCTCCTCCTCGTCGCCCTCGCCTACGCCCTCGCCCTGAAAGGCATGTTCTGGGTGGGAATGCCCTATCTCCTCCGGGATTCGATCCGCTGGGTGCTGGAGAAGGAGTCGCGCTACCAGCTGGGCGCCGCCGCAGGCGCGGCCTACGGCCTCGTCCTGGCGGTGTGCGCGCTGGTGTGGTGGTGAACGCCGCCGCGTCCTCCATCCACGCTCCGCCATGCTCCGCCACGCCTTCGCCACCGCTCTCCGCTGGATCGTCGGCCTGGCGCTCCTCCGGGTGGCTTGGAGCCTTGCCGCGCAAGGACACGAGGACGTCGTCGACCTGACCCGCGTCCTCCTCGGCGCGGGCGCCTTCGCCATCGGGATCGGCCTGCTCTGGCCGACCCTGTTCCGCCTCGCGACGCGGCCCTTTCTCGCGTGGATCGACCTCGTCTTCCTCCCTGGCGGGCGGCTCGAGAAGCCCGTCCTGAACTTGAAGCTCCCCATGCACTACCTCAACGAGGGACGCTACGACGAGGCCTTCGCGGAATACCGGAAGATTCTCAAGCACCATCCAAAGGAGCCCGAGGCCTACGAGAAGATGGCCTGGATCGAGTCGGAGATCCGCCGCCGTCCCCGCCGGGCGCTGCGCTGGCTCCGCCTGGCCAAGCGCCGCCGCGTCCGCCTCGACAAACGCATCGCCGAGCTCGTGCGGAGGCGGGTGCGCGAAATCGAATCGTCCCGGTAGACCCCGGGCTTCGACAGGCTGTCAAGAGGCGGAACCGGTCCCGGCGGCACGCCTCCTCGTTCCTCAAAATCCATCGGAAGCCTTCCCCGCCCATTCCATCGTCCTCCCGCGCACCGCCGCAGGGTTCAAGGGTCGCCCCGAGCGGCCCGCTCGGGGAACGAAGGTCGCGGGGACGCCCGATCGATTTTTCGGGCTGAATAGTTACCAATGATGAACGAGCCGACCAATCATATCGGCACGGATGCGCTAGTATCCTTCGCGCTGCATCTTCTCGATGAGGGCCTCGAGATGGGCGACGTAGCCGTGGACGTCGACGCTGCCGGCCTCGGGCTCGCCCTCGACGGCGTAGAGCCAGCCGTCCTCGTAGGGCGAGCTCTTCACGATGCAGGCGTCCTCGTCGAGGATGGGGTTGCCCCCGCGGAAGATCCCGTCCATGGCGCAGTAGAGGTCGCTCGCGGCCTTGAAGCCCTCGACGTAGCCGATGGGCTGGCCGGAGAAGACGGCGTCGCCGGGTTCGACCTCGTAGCGGGCCTCGACGAGCTCGCCGAGCATGCGGGTGGCGAATTTGGTGAAGCCGACGCGCCACAGTCCCGGCGTTCCCTCGACCCCGCACATCCAGAAATGGCTGAGCGAGTAGCGGAAGGCCGCGGGCAGCCGGGCGGAGAAGCGGGCGTGTTTGAAGCGGACGAATTCCATTCAGGCGAGAAACTTGGCGCGTAGAAACTCGCCCAGCATCGCGGCCTTGCCGAGGCGGTAGCGCCTCGAGAGGACGCGGAAGCCGTCGCGCTCCATCTCGTCGAGGATGCCGGAGTAGATGCGGCGCATCAGTTCGGCGGAGCGCAGGGCGGCGCGGTCGGTCGGCGGCAGGGCGGCGAAGACGGCGCGGGCCTCGCAGTAGCGGGCGCGGGCGACGGCCGCTCCGTGGCGCATCAGTCGCCGGAACTTCGCCGGATCGGGGGAGCGGGAGAGGACCGCCGCCTCGTCGAGACCGAAACGGCGCAGATGCTCGAGCGGGAGGAACAGCCGTCCCCGCTCCGCGTCCTCGCCGACGTCGCGGAGGATGTTGGTCCATTGCAGGGCCTGGCCCAGCTCCTCGGCGTAGGCGCGGGACTCGGGATCGGTGCAGCCGAAGATCGCGGCGCTGACGAGCCCGACGGCGCCGGCGACACGATGGCAGTATAGCCGCAGCTCGGTCTCGGTCTCGAAGGGCTTCGGGACGAGGTCCATCTCCATGCCGTCGAGAATGGCGAGAAGGTCCTCGCGGTTCAGCCCGCGCCGACGGCGCAGGGCGTCGAACTGGGCCTCGAGTCCGGGTCGGGGATCGGGCGCCGTCCCTTCGACGAGCGCCCGCCAGCGGTCCAGCCCCTCCCGCCGCCCGGAGGGAACGAGGCCGGGATCGTCGACGAGGTCGTCGACCACCCGGCAGAAGGCGTAGAACACCTCCATGTCGCGGCGCACCGCCCCGGGCAGGACGGCTAGGGCGTAGGCGAGGTTCGAGCCGCTGCGGCGGACGATCTCGCGGGCGTTGGCGGGAGTCGGGTGCAACGGGAGGACGGGATCAGTCGACGAAGCCGAAATGGTGGCCGAAGGGGTAGTAGACGAAGGCGGCCCGGCCCACGATGTTCTCCTCGGGCACGATGCCGAAATTCCGCGAGTCGGAGCTGTTGGCGCTGTTGTCGCCGAGCGCCCAGTATTCGCCCTCGCCCAGGGTGGCTCCGTGCGCACCCTGGAGGGTGTAGCCGGTGTAGTGCCCCTCCCGGGACATCACCCGGGCGAAGCCGGACTCCGTCGCGACCTCGCCGTTCACCTTCAGGTGGGGCGGCTCGATCTCGAGGGTGTCGCCGGGGACGCCGGCGAGGCGCTTGATGTAGTGCTGCGAACCTTGGCGGGGGTCGTCGAGGCTCCGCTGGATGTAGTCGATGTTCTGGGTGTCGAAGACGAAGACCTCGCCGCGCTTCGGCTTCTTCCAATGATAGACGAACTTGTTCACGACGAGCTGGTCGCCGGTGTCGACGTAGCCCTTGGCGATGACGTCGCCCGCCTTCACCTGGATCGCCCGCACGTTGGGGTTCGAGACCAGCCGGGTGTTGAGCAGCGTGGCGACGCGGGAGTCCGTGCCGGGGGCCTTGAAGACGTGGCCCTTCTGCGTCACGAGGTGGGTGTAGGGGAAGAAGAGGAAATAGGTCTTCCCGTAGAAATGCTCGCGGTCGAGGAGGATGACGTCGTCCTCCTTCGCGACCCATTCGACATGGCTGCGACCGAACCAGACGTTGTCCCAGACCCGCTTCGCGAAGCCGGGGCGCTCGTAGCCCTCCGGAGCGTTGCGCTCGCCTCTCGGATTCATCTCCTTGGTCGGATAGGCGATGATGCCGTTCAGGGTCGGCTGCATCGATCCGGTCGGAATCTTGAACTGCTGGATGAAGTAGGCGCGGATCCCCATGGCGATGACCACGGCGACGAAGATGACCTCGATGTTCTCCTTCCAGGCCGACGAGCTGTAGCCTTTCACCGACTTCCGGCAGAGGTCGGTGAGCTCCTCGGCGGCGCTTTCCAGCTCGCCGCGCTTCTTCGCCCGGTCCTCGACCCCGGCGAGGAACTCGGCGTTCCGGCGGCGGATCTCCTCCTTCCGCTCCTCGTCGATGAGGTCGTCGTTGTAGCGGAGGAACTTCCTCACGCCCTTGAAGAGGGAGCGTCCCTCCTTGCGGCCCTTCTTGTCGAGCGGCAGCTCGGCGAGCTCTTCCTTGGTCGGCTTTTTGAAGAGGAACATCCTGTTAAAGTTTAAGGTTTCAGGTTTAAAGTTTCAGGTTTCCTGACTTCTGCGGGGAATCTGAAACTTGGACTCGGGGAATGGGAGGAATGGGAAAGATGGGAGGGATGTTGGACCGCTGACTGGCTGGGGGGGGAAATTCTCCACTCCTTTGCTACTTTCTACTCTGCTTCCGCATGCCAGCTCCTGGCTCCTTCCTAATCCCCCGACTTCAGCACCTTGATGAAGGCGTCCTGGGGAATGTTCACCTTGCCGATGGCCTTCATCTTCTTCTTCCCCTCCTTCTGCTTTTCGAGGAGCTTGCGCTTCCGGCTGATGTCGCCGCCGTAGCACTTCGCGGTGACGTTCTTGCGCATCGCGCTGATGGTCTCCCGGGCGACGACCTTGCCGCCGATGGCGGCCTGGATGGCGACGCTGAAGAGCTGCTGGGGGATCACCTCCTTCAGCTTGGCGGCGAGCTGGCGGCCGCGCGACTCGGCCTTGTCGCGGTGGACGATCACGGAGAAGGCGTCGACCGGCTCGCCCGCGATGAGCATGTCCATCTTCACCAGCTTCTCCGCCTGGTAGTCGCCGTACTCGTAGTCCATGCTGCCGTAGCCGCGGGTGATGCTCTTGAGGCGGTCGTTGAAGTCGACGAGGATCTCGTTCAGCGGCAGGATCGCGGTGAGGAGGACGCGGCCCGCGTCGAGGGTCTCGGTGTTCACCAGTTCGCCCCGCTTTTCCGCGACGAGCTTCATCAGCTCGCCGATGTAGTCGTTCGGCGTCATCACGTAGGCCTTCACCGTGGGCTCGCGGATCTCGAGGACGTTCTGCGGCTCGGGCAGGAAGCTGGGGTTGTCGACCTCGATCTCGGTGCCGTCGGTGAGCTTCACGTGATAGACGACGCCGGGATAGGTCGAGATCACGTCCATGTTGAACTCGCGGCGGAGGCGCTCCTGCACGATCTCCATGTGGAGCAGCCCGAGGAAGCCGCAGCGGAAGCCGAAGCCGAGCGCCGCCGAGCTCTCCGCCTGGTAGCTGAAGGCGGCGTCGTTGATCTGCAGCTTGCCCATGGCCAGCTTGAGCTGCTCGAAGTCCTCCGACGAGACCGGATAGATCCCGCTGAAGACCATGGGCTGGATCTCCTTGAAGCCGGGCAGCGGCTCCTCGGCGGAAATCCGCGTCTCGGTGATGGTGTCGCCGATCTTGACCTCGTTCGACGACTTCATGTTCGCGATCAGGTAGCCGACGTCGCCGGCGACGAGCTTCTCGCGGGGCGACTGCTTCGGGGTGAAGACCCCGACCTCCTTGACCTCGTAGCTCTTTCCCGTGGCCATGGTGCGGATGCCCGTGCCGCGCTTCACCTCGCCGCTGACGACGCGCACGTAGCTGACGACGCCGCGGTAGGTGTCGAAGACCGAGTCGAAGACGAGCGCCCGCAGGACCTCGTCGTCGGGCTGCTTCGGTGGCGGAATCCGCGCGACCACGGCCTCGAGGATGTCCTCTACCCCGATCCCCATCTTCGCGCTGGCCGGGATCGCCTCGTCGCCGGGAATGGCGAGGATCTCCTCGAGCTGCTTCCTCACCGCAGGCACGTCGGCGCTGGGCAGGTCGATCTTGTTGATCACGGGGATGACCTGCAGTCCGGCCTGGTTGGCGAGATGGACGTTCGCCACCGTCTGGGCCTCCACCCCCTGGGCGGCGTCGATCAGCAGCAGGGCCCCCTCGCAGGCGGCGAGGGAACGGCTCACCTCGTAGGAGAAATCGACGTGGCCCGGCGTGTCGAGGAGG